>CAMAUF010000257.1 GCA_945861295.1 bacterium
CCGTCGCCGATCTTCTCCGCGTTCTCCATCCCGACGACGACGAAGCCGAACGGGTTCAGCCGTTTGAAGTCGGTGCGGTCGACATCGAAGGATGGGTTGTCGCCGACGTTGATGAAGAACTGACTGCCGACCTTGTTGTCCTTGGCGAGCTTGCCCATGCTGACGGCGCCCTTGACGTTCGCGAGGTTGTTGAGGTCGTCCTCAATGGTGTACCCAGGCCCGCCGGTACCGCGGTTGAGCGGGTCGCCGGTCTGGACATAGGAGCCCTTTTCGATCCGGAAGAAGAGCGAGCCTTCGTAGAAGCCCTTCTGGGCGAGGAAGGCGAAATTGTTGGCGACGCGCGGCGCGTATTCGGGGAGGAGCTGGATGGTGATGTCGCCCGCGTCGGTCTGGAGCGTGACGAAGTAGAGCTTGCCCGGCTTCAGCACCTCTTCCGGCGCCTTGAACTGCTTGGAAGGCGGGACGGTGGGGGCGGCACGGGTTGGCGTCGGACTCGATTCGCCGCTCCCGGGCAAACATGCGGGGAACGCCGCGGCGGCGAGTACGACGCCGAACGTCCCGGCGAGAAAACGACGACGGGCCAATCGCATTCCGATACCATACAGTCCGGGGGCCGCGAGTGCCGAGCCGCACGGTTCGGGCGGACCACCCGCTGTTAAGGGAGCGTCAAACCCATGGCCTATCTCAAGCCGCCGGCCTTCCAGAGGGCCGTTTTCAACAAGCTCTCGATGAAGTTCGGTCTGGGCGGCGCCGTCAAGTTGACGACGACCGGCCGGAAGTCGGGAGCGAAGTCGTCCGTCCCGGTCGTCCCGGTGTCGGTCGACGGGAAGCGGTATCTGGTTTCGACACGGGGCGAAGCCTTCTGGGTGCGTAACCTGCGGGCGAATCCGGCCTGCGAACTGCACGCGAAGGGCAAGGTCGAACGGCTGCGCGTCACGGAGATCCCGACGGCGGCCCGGCCGCCGATCATCGCGGCCTACCGGCCCGTCGCTGGCCGTGTGGTCGAGGGCTACTTCAAGGCGCTGCCGGACCCAGCCGACCATCCTGTGTTCCTGATCGAAACGGCCTGAGGAGGCGTCAACCGGACCGGCGCTGTGGCCGTCGCGGTACTGTGATCGGTCGCGGGGCCGAAACGCTCCCTCCCGGTCGGGGTTACCGCTGATTGGTTCGAGCTTCGAGGGCCCCGCTGTGGCGGGCATGTTGTTTGTGGCGATGCCTCAGGCTTCGAGCGCGGTGATTTCGGCGTTGGCACGGCGGAGGCGTTGGGAGAGCGACCTGCCCACGTTCACTACCAGCTTGGTGTAGAGCGCCGGTTCAGCTTCGGCCAAACGTGTTAAGTCGTCGAGGCCGAGCCGGTAACAAAGCGATGCGGTCGTCGCGCAGACGGAGGCGGTGCGGGGGCCGGCCTCGAACAGCGCGAGTTCGCCAAAGGTGACGCCAGGACCCATCGTCCCGAGCGTTTTGCGGCGGCCTTGCGGGTCGATGGGGATGGTGACCGAAAGCAGGCCTCGCGCGACGGCGAAGATCGCATCGCTCGCCTCGCCGTAGTGGACGATTGACGCGCCGGGGCCGAACTCCGCCACGGTGAGGTAGGCCGAGAGTCGCTCGACTTCGCGCCCGTTGAAGCCGGAGAACAGTTCCAGGTCCCGCATCGGGACGAGCCCTTCACCGCCAGCCGTGCCACGGGCGCGCAGCAGCAACGAGTCTTCGCAGACCTCGAGGGCCTCCGCGACGCTCTCGTAGCTCGGGAGCGGGCTCTCGCTTGCGCGTTGGAGGACGATGAGGCAGGAGGCGGCGAAGCCCGCGAGGAGAACGTCGCAGCCAACGCCCTGAAGTTGCGCGGCGATTTCGATGGTCAGTGCCGCCGCCGCCGGATCGATCGCCGGGACGCGCCTGCCATCGAAGACGATGTGGGAGTGGCCTGCGCCTTCGTCCATTTTTGTGACGACGGTGCGCGAGACGCGCTCGATGGCGGCTACGCCGAGCGGGCCTTGCAGTTCCCAGATCTTCACGAGATCGCCATCCCGGTCGAGGATCGCGGCTTCGGAGGCCGACCGGCTGCGTTTGGAGCGCACCTCGCGGAGGGTGTAGTCGCGGCGGACCACGGAATCGAGCTTGAAGCCTGAGCCGAAAATGTGCAGGTTGAGTGATTCGGAGAACTCCCGGCAGGCACGCACGCCGCGCACGCTGTTGCCGCGCTCGTCGAGCGGCGGGGAGAAGGTGCCGATGCCGACCTGGCCGGGGAGCGCGGCGAGGATGCCGCCGCCTACGCCGCTCTTGGCGGGCAGCCCGACCCGGAAGCCCCACTCGCCGGAGAAGTCGTACATCCCGCAGCTTTGCATCACGCTGAGGACGCTCTGGACGTGTTCCAGCGACATGGCGCGGTCGCCGGTCAACGGGTTGATGCCGTCGTTCGCGAGGGTGGCGGCCATCACCGCGAGGTCGCGCGCGTTGACCAGGATCGAGCACTGCTTGAAATAAAGGTCGAGGTGGTCGTCAACCGGTTCCGACAACATCCCGGCGTTGAGTTCGAGGTAGGCGATCGCGCGGTTGCGGTGGCCGGTGGCCTTCTCGGACCGGTAGACATCTTCGTCGATATCCACAATCCGCCCGGTGAAGCGCGCGAAGAGATCCAAGACGCGGCCGAGGCGTTCGTGGAGGCTGGAGCCCTTGATCAGGGCGCAGGTGGCGATCGCCCCGGCGTTGACCATCGGGTTAAAGGGCCGGTTGCCGCGCTCATCGAAGACGACGGAATTGAAGGCGTCGCCGCTCGGTTCGACGCCGATGCGCCGCAGGACTTCGGCTGAGCCATGGTCTTCGAGGGCAAGCCCGTACACGAACGGCTTGGAGATCGACTGGATAGTGAAGAGTGACCGGGCGTCGCCGGCCTCGTAGACGAAGCCGTCGAGCGTGGCGAGGGCAATCCCGAACTGGCTCGGGTCGGCTTTGGCGAGCTCGGGGATGTAGGTCGCGACTTGCCCGGAGTCGTCTGTGCGATACCTCTCGTAGAGGTCGCCGAGCCGGCTCTGGATCGGCGAGTGAACCCGGATCGTGGGCGCGCCCATGGAGGTTGCCGGGCCGGATACGGCGTTGTCGAGCATGGCATAGCCTCCAACCTGGGGATGAGGCGATTCTGCGCGCCAGTCGTTGCGGGTGTGTTTCGGGAAGGTTGCGCCGGTATGAAGCCCGATGTTTTCCGCCGCCGGTCAGCGCCCTTGGTACGTTGGGTCGCGCTTCTCGACCCAGCTGTTGACGCCCTCCAAGTGGTCGGCGGTCTCCCAAAGCACGTCGGAGAGGCTCATGGAGTACTCGTCCAACGTCCGCCAGTCGGCCGTGAGGCCTTTGCGGACGACGCGCTTGATCGCTCGTTGGGCGAGCGGCGCGCCGGAAGCGAGCTTCTTGGCGAGTGCCAGCGCCGCCGGCATCAGTTCATCGGGTGGCGTTACTTTCGAGACGAGCCCGATCTGCTCCGCTTCGCGGGCATCGATCAGGTCGCCTGTGAGCAGCAGTTCCATCGCCTTCGAGAGCCCGACCGAGTACTTCAGCAAATACGTCCCGCCGATGCTGCCGACGACGCCGCGGCGGACAAAGTACGAGCCGAACTTGGCCGCCTCGGAGGCATAACGGATGTCGGCGAGGAGGGCGAAGTCCATGCCCATGCCGACAGCGGCGCCGTTCACGGCTGCGACGACGGGCTTTTCGAAGGTGAAAAACGCTTCGACGGCCTCCTGGATGCCGCTGCCCGTGATCCGGTTGACACGGCGGTTGAAGCGAGCGGCGTCGCGGTCTGGAGCGAGGAAGATGCCCTGAAAATCGTCGCCAGCGCAGAAGGCGCGGCCCGCGCCCGTCAAGACGAGGCAGCGCACGGAGGTGTCGGCGTGCGCATCGGCCATGGCCGCGCGGATATCGCGGTAGGTCTCGTAGCGGACGGCGTTCATGCGCTCGGGCCGGTTGATGGTGA
>CAMAUF010000258.1 GCA_945861295.1 bacterium
CCGCATGGAGGTGGCGGCGAGCACGATGTACGACCACCAGCCGGAGGCCGTGGCCGAGGGCTTGCCGGCTGAGGAACGCTCGCACGCGCGGCTCTTTCGCGAGATCGGGCGGACGCGCCCGATCTCGGCCGGGGCGAACATCGCCCAAATCGAGGGCCGCCACCGCTCGGCCTCCGGGAACGCGCTGCGCGCCGCGGTGTTGGGGTTTAACGACGGCCTCGTCTCCAACTTCAGCCTGATCATGGGCGTGGCCGGGGCCGACCCCGGGCGCGACGTGGTCGTGCTCGCCGGCCTTGGCGGGCTCCTGGCCGGCGCTTTTTCGATGTCGCTCGGCGAGTGGATCAGCGTCCGTTCGAGCGCCGAGGCCTTCGAGCGGCAGATCCAGATCGAGGCGGATGAACTCGCCACGATGCCCGAGGAGGAGATCGAGGAACTCACGCTCATCTACCAGGCGAAGGGTTTTTCGCCAGCCGTCGCCCGGGAGACAGCGCACCGGGTGGTCAATGACCCAGCTCACGCGTTAGATACCTTGGCGCGGGAGGAACTGGGGATGGCCCAGGGCGAGGGCGGCAGCCCATGGGTGGCGTCGTTCGCGTCGTTCGTCCTCTTCATCGCCGGGGCGGTTGTCCCGTTGACGCCATGGCTAATCGGCAGCGGGCCGCCCGCGATCGCCGCGACGGCGGTCCTCGCTGGGTTCGGGCTCTTCGGAGGCGGCGCCGCGATCACGCTGGCCACTGGACGAAGCGCCTGGTTCTCGGGCACGCGGATGCTCGTTCTTGGTCTCACGGCGGCGGGCATCACCTACGGCGTCGGGCGGCTCGTCGGGGTGGCGGCGTTCTAACGCGAGGGCCTCAGCTCAGCCCTGTCCCATGGCGGTTGGAGAGTGCGGCCGCCCACCGCCGGGAAGTCTGATACGCTCGGATCACGCTCATTTCGCAGGAGAACCCGACCCATGGCCACCAAGAACCCGAACGAACCCTTTACTCGCATCTCGGTCAGCGAGGCGAAGGCGAAGCTGGATGACGGCAGCGCCGTGATGGTCGATGTCCGCAATCCGGAGGAGTACGTCGAGGTCCACGCGTCCGGCGTCCGCTTGATCCCGGTGAACACGGTGCTGGGCGAGATCAAGCAGATCCGGACGTTCGCGGGCGGCAAAGAAGTGCTCTTCATCTGCAAGTCGGGCGCGCGGTCGGCGCTGGCGGCGGAGTACGCGACGGCGGCCGGCCTCACGGAACTCGCCTTCTCCAACGTCGAGGGCGGCACGCTGGCGTGGGTCGAAGCTGGGCTCCCGACCGGCGACTGAGCTGTTCGCCGTGATTTGACCGCAGGCCCGTTCCATAGGCTATCGTTCCTCCGCGCCCCATGGGGGGCTCAGGGGGACGCCATGGCTTACGAGATGATCCTAACCGAGGTACGCGGGCGCGTTGGCGTCGTGACGCGCAACAATCCGGAGCGGCTGAATGCGCTCAATGCGGTCATGGACCGCGAAATGTATGAGGCCCTCGACGCCTTCGACCAGGACGACGCCATCGGCGCTATCGTCCTCACGGGTGCAGGCCGCGCCTTTTGTGCAGGCGCCGATGTCAAAGGCTGGGGCGGAGAAATTTCCTGCGGTGAGGCCGGGAACCGCATGGCCGCCGCGGCGCGGTCCGATAGTGACGAGTCGATTACGGAGAAGCTGGCGCGCTATAAGCCGGTCGTCGTCGCCTTCAACGGCGACGCCATCGGCGCGGGCTTCACCATCACCCTGGGCGCCGACTGGCGCATCGCTTCGGAGCGGTTACTGGACCGTGCGGTGGAGAAGGCGGCGCAGTACGCGAAGCTCCACCCGGATACGACCCGCGCCGTGAAGCGTCTCGTCTGGGGCAACCTCTGGGAGCGATCAACCTCCGAAGTGAAACGCAAGGAGCGGTTGGAGTTCGCCGCCGCTCAGAAGCGGCCAGGCCACCGTGAGGCCGTCCGCGCCTTCGTCGAAAAGCGCGAGCCGGACTTTTATGCTGCGGGCGCCGAGTAGCCCGCTACCGCGGCGGCCCGGCCTGGATGCGCGCTCGCACCGATTCAGTCGTGTGAGCCGACCAACGCGACTCCACCCACCAGGTCGCCCCGGCTTCGCGCCATGCCCGGACAGCCGAACTGGCGGCGACGGCGTCGCTTGTGGGCGTCGAGCCCTCGGCCACAATTGCGAACGGCCGATCGCCGATCCGCTCGCGCGCACGCTCGCGGATCGCCGAAACATCGGCCAGCGTCAGGGGCGCGTTCCGGCCCTGCGCCACAGCGCCGTCCCAGCGAAGGGCGCGGTCCATCGACTTGGTCGAACCGGCGACGGCGACCGGCCAGACAGGCACGCGCGGCCGTTGGACTGGCGGCGGCAGCTGCGTCATGCGGCCGATGTGGAAGTGCGCCCCTTCGTAGCTGAAGGGCTCGCCCGTCCAGAGTCCGGCCAGGATGTCGAGCGTTTCGTCGAGGATGGCGGCGCGGTCGCGCAGTGCCATCGCTTCGCCGGTCTCGCGAAAGCCAGCGTCGTCGCTAGCCGCGCCGAGGCCGACGGGCAGGATCATGCGGCCGCCGGAGAGGTGGTCGAGGGTCGCGACCTCGCGGGCCAGCTTCCAGGGCCGGCGGCGCGTGACAGCCGCCACCATCGGGCCGAGCTGGACGCGAGTCGTCCGCATCGCCATGGCGGCGAGGGTGACCCATGGGTCCGACATTGGCGAAGGCGGGAAGTCCGGCGTTTCGAGGGCGAGGCCGTCGGGGATGAAGACGGCGTCCCAGCCCGCGGCCTCCGCTTCGGCGGCGAGGCCGGGCGCGGTCGCGATATCGAGGTCGGGCAAAACGAACGCGTACTTCATGGCTGGTGGATGCCTCCGGCTCGTCAGTTGGACGCGATCAGTTGATTCGCCTTCTTGAAGAGGGCCATTGTTGTGGCGTGAAGCCGGTTGCCGATCTCTTTCGGGGCGAGCCCCGCAAAGGCCCGCGCGTGGCTGCCTTCGAGGACGATGCCCTGCTTGAAGCAGGCGAGCACTTCGTACCAGGTCACCCCGCCCGTGTCGCGGGTCGAGCCGGCCGCGTAGCGCCCTATGACCTCGTCGCGGCTTGGCAAGCCGCCGGCCTTGCCCAGCGAAGGCCCCAGCGGCGGCTCCGTCTGGGGCGTGTCCAGCGTGCCGGGCCACATCGCCAGGATCCAGCCGAGGTCCAGCAGCGGGTCCCCGATCGTCGACATCTCCCAGTCGACGACGGCGGCGACACGGCCCGAATCGTGCGCAAACATGATGTTGCCGAAGTGGTAGTCGCCATGAATGATGCCCGGAAACCATTTGGCGGGGCGGTTGGCATCGAGCCAGCGGGCCACGTCGTGGAGGCCTGGGATTTGCGGGCCGGGATACCCCGGAAGGGCGTTATAGGTTTTCAACTCGGCGAGCCAGCGCGGGACCTGGCGTTCGAGGAAGCCTTCGGGCTTGCCATAATCGCCGAGGCCAACCGCCTGGTAATCAACGCGACCAAGCGCCGCGATGGCCGAGACGGCTTCGAGGCCCATCTGGTGGCGGAGGGACGGGTCGCTGGCCTGGAGTGGCGGGAGGCCGAGGCCGGGCCCAAAGCCGTCGACTGGCTCCATCAGATAGAAGACAGCGTCGCCAAGCACCGTCTCGTCCGGGCAACCAGCGATGAAGCTGGGATGCGGGACGTCTGTACCGGCGAGGGCGGCGAGCAGCCGCATTTCGCGGCGGATAACGTTGTTACTGGCGGGCCGGAGGTGGGCTGGGCCGCGCCGGAGCACGTACTCGCGCCCGCCGCGCGTGAAGCGGATGAGGACGTTCTGCGAGCCGCCGGGGACCAGGCTCGCGCGTTCGATCGGGCCGCGTGGTAGGCCTTGGCCATCCATCCAGACGCCGACGGCGTCGAAATCCACAACCCCAGGGTCGATGCCGTGGTTGTTCCCGATGTCCATGCCCGATC
>CAMAUF010000259.1 GCA_945861295.1 bacterium
GGGCCAGATGCAAAGCCTGATGGACAGCCTGCCCGGCGAGATGCGCCAGCAGCTCCAAGACCTCCTCTCCGATAAGGTCGGCGACCCCGGCCTCCAACAGATGATGAACGACCTCGCGCAGAACCTCGAGTACCTCTACCCGATGCGGGAGCTGCGCAACCAGTACCCCTTCCGCGGCGACGAAGAGATCGACCTCGAATCAGCCATGCAGTTGATGAACCAGATGCAATCGATCGACGAAGTCGAGCGCCAGTTGGAGCGGACGCAGTACGGCGGTGACATCGAAGACATCGACGCCGACAAGCTCGAAGACCTCCTCGGACCGGAAGCTCGCGACACGCTCGAACAGCTCAAGAAGTTCCTCGAAATCCTCGAAGAGGCCGGCTACATCCGCAAGAAGGGCAACGGCTACGAGCTCACCCCGCGCGGCACCCGGAAGATCGGCCAGCGCGCCCTCTCGGAGATTTACAAGCAGCTCAAGAAAGACACCTTCGGCAAGCACGAAATTCGCGACTCCGGCCAGGGCGGGGACCGTACCGACCAGACCAAGAAGTACGAGTTCGGCGACCCGTTCCATCTCGACATCCAGAAGACGCTCTTCAATTCCATGCTCCGCAACGGCCCAGGCACGCCGATCCGCCTGAGTCCCAGCGACTTCGAAGTCGACAAGACCGAGGTCGTGACCCAGACGGCGACCGTCATCATGCTCGACCTGAGCTGGTCGATGGCGCTGCGCGGAAGCTTCCAGGCGGCGAAGAAAGTCGCCCTTGCCCTGCACAACCTGATCGGGGCGGCTTACCAGCGCGATAGCCTCTACATCATCGGCTTCAGCGCCTATGCCCGCGAACTCAAGGCCGACGAACTGCCTTACGTTCGCTGGGACGAATCGGTCCTCGGCACGAACATGCATCACGCGCTGATGATCGCCCAAAACCTGTTGGCGAAGCACACCCAGGGGACGCGCCAGATCATCATGATCTCCGACGGCGAACCGACCGCTCACCTCGAGAACGGCCGCAGCTACTTCGCGTATCCGCCCAGCCCGATCACGATCCGCGAAACGTTGAAGGAAGTGAAGCGCTGCACCCAAAAGCGAATCACGATCAACACCTTCATGCTGGACCGGAACTACTACCTGAAGGAGTTCGTCAACCAGGTCGCGCGGATCAACAAGGGCCGCGTCTTCTACACGACTCCGGACAAGCTCGGCGAGTACATCCTCGTCGACTACGTCCAGCAGAAGCGCAAGAAGCTTTCCGGTGTCAGCTAGCAGCCCGGATGGCCGGTTCGTGCGAGCCAGCCCCACCGCGTTGGGGCGAGCCGAGCTAGTGGCAGCTTTGGCAGACCTTCTCGCGGGCCTCCCGTCCGGAACGCCCGCGAAGGTGGCGATCAGCGGACTCGATGACTTTCACCTTCCGGGTCATCGTGGACGGTCGACACGCGAAGAGTGGACACCCCGAAGTTACTACGACGGCTCATATGACTATGCGGCGTTCCGGGCCTTGGTCCTCGATCCCCTCAGCCCGGGCGGCTCTCGGAGATGCCGCCTCAGCTTGTTTTCGTCGTTTCATGACTCGTTCCTGCCCGAGACTTGGGTGGAGGTCGAAGACAACGCGGTTATGCTGGCGGACGGCATTTTTCTGCTGCGTCCGGAACTGCGCGCCTGCTGGGACTATGTCATCTGGATCGAGATCGACGAGGTTACCTCGCTCGCGCGTGCTCGTGAACGAGACACCGCCTGGGTCGGTGACGCGGATGTTGTCGAACGCCGGTACCGGCAACGGTCGTTCCCAGCCTACCGACTGTACGTCGCCGAGACTGGCGGATCTGCCAACGCCGACGCGGTCATCGACAACACGGACCCGGCCTCGCCTACACTGACCTGCAACGACCAAGGAGCGAACTCAGCATGAAGGTCGGCGTTCTCGTTTCCGACCCGAACGTCCGCGCAGTCCTGGACCAGATCCAAGCGGCGGAGGAGGCTGGCCTCGATTCGGTCTGGATGACGAGCGGGCCGACGACGCCCGACCCGCTCGCGATTTTCGCGGCAGCGGCGGCGATCACCGAGCGGATCGGGTTCGGCACGGCGATTGTCCACACCTTCCCGCGCCATCCGGTGTCGATGGCCGCCACGGCCCTCGTGATCGAGAGCCTGGCTCCGGGCCGCCTGCGGCTCGGGGTGGGACCAAGCGCGGCGATGGTGATCGAGCCAACATTCGGGATCTCGGCGGCAAAACCCCAGCAGCACCTCCGCGAGTACCTCGCGGTGTTGCGCAGCCTGCTCTGGGATGGTCGCGTGGACTTCCGGGGCGATCGAATAACCGCGAAGGCCCAGATCCCGGCGCCGACAGGCATCCGGGTCATGGCGTCAGCGCTTCGGGCGAACGCCTTCCGGCTGTGCGGCGAAGTCGCGGACGGGGCGATCTCGTGGGTCTGCCCGCTCGAGTACCTCCGAGACGTGGCGCGGCCAGCGATGGACGCGGGCGCGACGGCCGCCGGTCGAACGCCCTCGACCCTCGTCGGTCACGTCCCAGTCGTGGTTAGCGACGACCCGGTGGCGGCGCGCGATGCCTTTCGCAAGGGGCTGGGATTTTTCGCGCGGATCTCGAACTACCAGAACATGCTGGCCGACGCAGGGTTTCCGGAAGTGCGAGACTCCGGCGCGTGGAGCGACGCGGCGATCGACGCGCTGATCGTGCATGGCCCCGAGGGATCGGTCGAGGCGCGGCTCAAGGGCCTCGGCGCGTACGGGATCGACGAAGCCATGGTTTCGATCTTCCTGCCGGAAGGGTCACCAGCCGGCGCTCACGCGCGCACGTTGGCGATGCTCGGGCGGGTGGCGCGGGGTTAAGGGAAGTCGCTGCCGGGGATTGAGCCCGTGTCGTGGACGAGCTCGTCCCAGCGGCGGGCGATGTTCTCGATCGGCGACGGCGGCGGCGCCCAGGGCATGCCCCGCACGATGACGCCGCGGTTGGCGGCGTGCTCGACGAGGCCCTCGCTCTCCAGCCGGCGGAACGCCTCGCGGACCGGCGTCTGGCTCACGCCCCACTCCGCGGCCACGACCTCCTGGCGAAGGTGCGCGCCCCGCTCCATCCGCCCCGCCAGGATCGCTTGCTGCAACGACTCGTATACAACGTCCGCCTTTGTCTTTTTCGGGGGCTGCTGGATGGCCATGGGCCTAGCCTACACCCTGAGGAGTGAGGAGTGAGGAGTGAGGAGTGAGGAGTGAGGAGTGAGGGCGGGCCGCAAGTCAGGCCAGGAACTCGTCCGCGCCCAACTCCTCGATCGCCGCGAACGAGCGCCGGGCCATGGCGCGGCCAAGCTGGACGGCCCTATCGTTCGTAAGTTCGAGCCCGCCGCCGGCGGCAACCGGATACATCATGCACCACATGACGGCTATCCTGTAATCCTGCCAGCATTCGTCGAACGAGTAGCCGGTGACACCGCCGGCGACCAAGTCGGCGTGGTACCGCTCGACGACGGCGCGTTCCAGCCCGGCGCGCATCTCCGCCTCCACGCTCTGGCTCATGAAATAGGCGATGTCGTAGGCCCCCCGGCCTCGTGAGGTCAGCTGCCAGTCGGCGATGATCAGCAGCGGGTTGGCCGGCGGCGTCGCGAAGAAGAGGTTGTCGAGCCGCAGGTCGCCGTGCAACAAGGTGCAGGGCGGCGTGCTCAGGCGCGTCGCCAGCGATGCGATGCTCCCCGCAAAGCGGTCGCCGATTCGCTTGATGTTGTCCGTGACGAGGTCCGGGAAGTGTTGCTGGAACACTGGCCAAAAGATGTCCATCGACTGTGCCACCTGGAGCCAAAGCGTGTCGTTGAGATACGGGACGCGGTTAAGGTGCTCAACGTCGGCCTTGCCCCAGAACGCGGCATGCAGTTTCGCGATTTCGTCGACGGTGCGGATGACTTCGGAGCGCAC
>CAMAUF010000260.1 GCA_945861295.1 bacterium
GAAATAGGCGACATAGGTCCGGATGCGCTCCTGCGCGTTCAGTTGGGCGACCTTGACCGCCAGCGCCTCAGGGTCCGCCGGGTCGACGAGCAGCGCCGCCCATTCTTCGTTGTCGAACCCGTTCCGCTGGACGAGCTCGATCCCTTCGGGGACATCGGCGTTGCGGAGCACCATCGCGTCGAGGTCGTAGCCCTCGTCGGCGAGGTCGACCGGGTAGGCGGAGCCGTCCTCTGTATCGCGGACGAGGAACACCGTCAGCCCGGCGACGACCGCGATCAGCACGACCAGCATCGTGACGAAGGCGATGATCAAGGGCGCGTTGCCGCGTTTGGCGGGCGGCGGAGCCAGCGGCTGCGGGGCGTCGTCCGCGCTCCCCGGCCGGGCCCAACCATGGGGCGCGTCGCTCGGTTCAGGTGTGGGTTGGGGCGTCTCTTCCATCGCCCGCATCGTAAAGGAAAGCGCCCCGCCTCGCTCGCCCGCAGACGGAGAACGTTGGCTCAGAGCCCGCTATCCTTTCCCCATCCTTCCCCTTGGAGCCTTTCGTTGGGCCTTTCCGTCGAAGACCACATCGCCATTCAGCAGCTCTACGCGCGTTACAACCATGCCATCGACTTCGGCCACGCCGATGATTGGGCAGCGACCTTCACCGATTCCGGTGTCTTCAACTCCGGCCAGGGCACGTTCACGGGCACTGATCAGCTCAAGGGCTTCGTCGCCGGCTTCGCGGCCCAGCTCAAGGCCCGGCATTGGACGAACAACCTCGTCCTCGCAGGCGATGGCCAAACAGCGACGGGCTCGTGCTATCTGCTGCTGTGGCGGCTGCAAACGGGCCAGCCCACGAACCTGCTGATCTCGGGCCTGTACAACGACACGTTGGCGAAGACGGCCGCCGGTTGGCGCTTCACGAACCGCGCCGTCACCCCCGATGCGGCCTAAGTGCGCGCCCTGTTGGCGTCCGCGCTGCTTGTGGGCCTCTTGGCGCTCCTTGTGGGCGCCACGGTCTTCCGCAACCAGCGCGCGCGCGGCACGCTGCGGTTCCTCCGCAACGGCATCCTGCTGTACATCGCGGTGATCTTTCTGGTGGCCGCCTTCCGGATCTGGCAGCGGGGCGGCCTCTGATGCGCGTATTGATAGCGCCACAAGAGTTCAAGGGCAGCCTCACCGCCGCTGAGGCCGCCAACGCTATGGCGGCCGGCATCCGGCGAGCACGCCCTGATTGGACGCTCGACCTCGTACCCATGGCCGACGGCGGGCCCGGCTTCCTCGACGCCATCCACGGCGCCCAAGGCGGCCACCTGCTGACGGCGGCTGTCCACGACCCGATCGGGCGGCCGGTCCGCGCCCGGTACTTGCTGCTCCCCGGCCCGCCGCGCGTCGTCGTGGTCGAAGCCGCGCAGGCGAACGGCCTCCTCTTGCTCGCCGCCAACGAGCGCGACCCCTTGCGCGCCGATACGTACGGCGTCGGCGAACTGATTCTGGCGGCGGCCGAAGCCCGACCGGCCCGCATCCTCATCGGCGTCGGCGGCAGCGCGACCACCGACGGGGGCGCAGGCATGGCCCGCGCCTTTGGCGCGCGCTTCTGGTCGATGGATGGCCGCGAACTCGAACCGGGCGGCGCGGCCCTCGCGGGCTTGGCGCGGCTCGATTGGCGGCGCCCTCCGACGTTGGACGGCATTGAGGTCGTCGTCGCGACTGATGTCACGAACCCGTTGATTGGCCCGAACGGAGCGGCCGCCATTTATGGACCGCAGAAGGGCGCGACGCCGGACCAGGTCGACAGCTTGGAGGCGGCGCTGACGACTTTCGCGCTCGTGGTGCGCCGCGCCCTGGGTGTCGAGATCGCCAGCCTGCCAGGCGCCGGGGCGGCTGGCGGGCTAGCTGCCGGCTTCGTCGCGTTTCTCGGCGCCAAGATCGTCAGTGGCTTCGACGTGGTCGCGGAGGCGACGGGCCTGGCCGCGCGCGTCGCCCAGGCCGACTACGTGGTCACGGGCGAGGGCAGCTTCGATAGCCAGTCCCTCCAAGGCAAGACGACCGGACGGGTCATCGGGCTCGCCCAGAGCCTCGGCAAGCCGACCCAAGTCTTCGCTGGCCGCGCCGAGCCTGGCCTCGCCTGCGCGACATTGACGAGTCTGGAGCCCGAACCAGCGACCGCGATGGTCCGCGCGGCCGAACTGTTGGCGCAGCTCGCGGCGAATTGGGCCGGCGCTCGCCCGTAGGCGTCGGCTTCCCAGCTGCGAGGCTGTCGGTTTTGGGCAAGCACGGAGCGCTTGGGGCTATCGCATCCCCAGGCGTGCGAATTGGTCGTCCGGCGCTTCGACCTCGAGCAGTGCTTGGCGGAGCTTGTCGGCGGCCTCGCGTTCGGCCGGCGTGCCGCGAAGGTTCTCGTCTTCGTGTGGGTCGCCTTCCGGCCTGTAGAGGTGGTTGCCGGAAAAGCGGCCCGAGGCCCAGAACGGCAGCAGGTCGCCCGGCTGGTAGGGCTGCCGGATCACAGGCACGCGCGTGCCGGGCATCTTGTCGAGATAGGCGCGTTCGTCGGGCGGCGGGAAGCGATACGTTGGCATCGCGTGCGTCACCGGCATCGTCGACCAGCGGTTCGACCACATCGAGATCGGGAAGTTGCCCGCTTCGGGGGCGCGCGCGTACATGACCTCCTCGTCGACCAGGTGCACTTCGCGGCCCCAGACGCCGGCCAGCGCCCAATCGCGCACCTTCGCGGCGCTGCCATCCAGCAACGGCACAAGCGATTTGCCGTGCGTGCGGTGCTCCACCGTGACGCCGAAGACGTCGGCGAGCGTGGCGAAGAGGTCGACGCTCGTCGTCAGCGCGTCGCTCTCGCGTGCTTCCAGACCGGGCCAGCGCACCAGCAGCGGGATGTGGCCGAGCGGCTCATAGAGCGGCACGCCCGGCTTGCCCCAGATCTCCTTTTCGCCGAGGTAGTGCCCGTGGTCGGTGCAGACGATGACGGCGGTGGTCTCCCAGAGCCCCTGGCGTTCGATTTCGGCTGTGAGCTTGCCGAACCAGTGGTCGATCATCGTCAGTTTCCCGCCGTAACAGCTCCGGATCTGGTGGGCTTGGCGCTCCGTGAGGACACCCTCCTTGAAGGCGTCGGTCGCGTACGGCGGCCAAATCAGGTGTGGCCCGTCCCAGGTTGGGTCGTACATCCTCATGTACTCCTCCGGCGTGTCGAAAGGTTCGTGGGGGTCGAACTCGTCGACGAAGAGGAAGAAGCGGTCGTGGTGTTTGGCCGAAGTTTCGAGCCAGCGCGTGGCCGCGGTCATGGTCTTCGGCCCCGGAAAGTCGCTCTCGTCGCGGAAGTAACCACGCGACCGGTCGTACTGGTACAGCGAAGGGGCATAGGCGCCGGTGCGGTCGATGCGCGGCGCGCCCACCCAGCTCGGGTCCGGTCGCGTCTTCCACGGGTCGGTTTCGTGGCCGCGTTCGTACTCCCAGGCGAGGAAGTCCGTGTGGTAGTTCTCGCCGCCGGTTTCGAAGAGGTGCGGATGGTCGGAGACGAGCATCGAGGCGATCCCAGCTTCGCGCAGGTAGGCAGTAATCGGCCGTTCCCAGACCTCGATCGAGCCCCACGGTCGCCAAAGAAAGTCGAGCGAACCGCAGAGGATGTCGTGGCGCGCCGGCATGCAGGGCAGCGAGCCGACGTAGTGCTTGGTGAAGCGCGTCGCACCGGCGGCGAAGGCGTCGAGGTTGGGCGTGGCGAACTCGTGCCCTCCGTAGCTCCCGAGCATGTGGCGGTTGAGCGAATCAAGGAGGACGACGATGACGTTTTGCGGGCGCTGCGCTGGCTCTTGCATGCGGTCATTGTGCCGCAAATGCGTTCCGAAGGCCGACCGCCCCCGCCGCTCAGTCGAGCAGGTGAGCGGCGGCGCGGTTGGTTTCGGCGTCGATGACCGATTCACCGA
>CAMAUF010000261.1 GCA_945861295.1 bacterium
AGGAGGCGCAACAGTCCGTCTGCCTGGTGGACATGGACACCCGTTTTGGCGACGTGGCCATCACGATGGATATCCCCGTCGAGCGCTCGATCGCCGACCTCGCCCGCAACCTGGACACCGTGGACCGCAGCAACCTCAAGGACTACCTCGTCAAGCACAGCTCCGGGGTCTGGATTTTGCCGGCGCCGACGCGACCGAGCGACTGGCGGAACCTCAGCTCTCGCCATATCCGCGACGTGGTCGATGTGCTCGCGCAGACCCACGACTTCGTCATCCTCGACACGCCCGGCACGTTCAACGAAATCGTCGCCGCCGGGATCGAAGTGGGCACGCTGATCATCCTGGTGACAACCCTCGACATGGCGAGCATCAAGGACTCCGTCCTCGCGCTTGAGATGTTGCACGACCGATTTGGGAACGACAGCGAGCGGATCAAGATCATCCTCAATCGCGCCGGGATAGACACTGGCGTGCGCGAGCGCGATGTCGAGCAGACGCTCGATGCGCCTCTCTGGTGGCGCATCCCGCAGGACAACGACGTTGTCAAGTCGGCGCAGATCGGGAAGCCGATTGTCATGCACCGGCCGAACAGCAAGGTGTCCATCGAGATTCGCGAGATGGCGCGAGCGCTGGCCGGGGTCCGCGAAAAGAAGCCGAGCAGCATCAGTCGCCGCAACGCGAGCGGAGGCGGCGGCGCCCTCGCCCGGATCTTCCCCTTCCTCAAGAAGAGCGCGTAGGCGGTAGGCCGATCCAAGGCAAGCAGGAAGGAGTTCTGGGATGGCTGACGATGTCGATCGGGCGAAGGATGAGCCAGGGCGCCGCTGGTCGGGTTTGCGGCTCCGGCCGGGTGGTGGCGGTGAAGAGCCCGAGCGGCCAGCCAGCCTGGAGGGCCGTCATCCAGCCGGTGGCGCCCCAGAGGGCCAGCCTCGCTGGCAACGCCAAGAGACTCCCTTGATCGTGCCCGGCCCCGTGCACCCGGCCGCCCCGGCTGACCTTGGCCCAAGGCGGCCCGTCGCCCTCCAACCGGGAAACCTCCGGCAACCAGCCGCGACCGCGCTGGCGGAAGCTGGCATTGCGCTTCCGAAGCGCCGCGTCGCGCCGGCCGCTCCAACCCCCATCGACGGGGGGCGGGCCAATCCCCAGATCGACCTCGCGAAGGTCCGGCTACACGAACTCCTGATCGAGGACCTCGAACACGGCGCCCTGGAGGGCTTGCCCGTCGACCAGCAGCGCGAATTCGTCCGTAAGGCGGCGCGCGAACTCATCGCCCAGGAAGGGATCCCCGTGACGGGGACCACCCGCGACGACCTGGTGGAAGCGGTCTGCGACGAAGTCCTGGGCCTCGGCCCGCTCGAACCGTTGCTGCGCGACCCACAAGTCTCCGAAGTGATGGTCAACGACCTCGACAAGATCTACTTTGAGCAGAACGGCAAGATCTTTCGCAGCGCCGCCCGATTCCGCGACAAACAGCACATCACCCGCATCATCGAGCGGATTGTGGCGCCGCTCGGGCGCCGCATCGACGAATCGAGCCCGATGGTCGATGCGCGCCTGCCCGACGGCTCCCGCGTCAACATCACGGTGCCGCCCGCATCTCCCAAGTCGGCAACGATCACGATCCGGAAGTTTCGCTCCGACAAGATGAAGATGGCCGACCTCGTCAAGGTCGGCGCGCTTTCGGAGGCGACCGCCGAGTTCCTCGCGATGTGCGTCCGGTCGCACCTCAACATCATCGTTTCCGGCGGCACGGGCACGGGGAAGACGACCCTCCTCAACGCGCTCTCGGCGTTCATCCCCAACACCGAGCGCATCGTCACCATCGAAGACCCGGCCGAACTGAAGCTGCAGCAGGAGCACGTGATCACGCTGGAAGCGCGCCCGCCCAGCATCGAAGGCAAGAACGCGATCAAGCAGCGCGACCTCGTCCGCAACTGCCTCCGCATGCGACCCGACCGCATCATCGTTGGCGAGGTCCGCGGCGAAGAGTGCTTCGACATGCTCCAGGCGATGAACACCGGACACGATGGGTCGATCTCAACCGTCCACGCCAACAACCCTCGCGACGCCGTCGCCCGCCTCGAAAACATGGTCCTGATGGCCGGCATGGACCTTCCCGCGCGCGCCATCCGCGAGCAAATCGCCGCCGCTATTCATGTCTTCATCCAGGTCCAGCGCCTCCAAGATGGGACCCGGAAAGTGACGCACGTCACCGAGGTCAGCGGCATGGAGAGCGAGACGGTCACCCTTCAGGATATCTTCCTCTTCAAGATCAGCCGCGTGGATGCCGACGGAAGCGTCCACGGCGACATGCAACCGACCGGCATTCGCCCCGGCTTCCTGAGTCGATTCACGATGGCCGGGATCGACGTCCCGAGCGATCTCTTTAGCGCCAAAGGCAAGGAGTGGTGAGATGACTACGCTGATGCTGCCCCTGGCGGCGCTCTTCGCTGGCGGATTCGCGTTCCTCGTTACCCTCTGGGCCAGCCGATACGGGACCGGCGTGACCGTGACGGGCGAGCGGCTTGCCCGGATGCGGGCGGACATGGCCGGCGGCGGGGGCTCATCCGGAATGCCCTCCTTAGTTGCCGCGCTCCGCAAGCGCCCTGGCGCCAACGCCGCCCTGGTCCCGAGCGAAATCGCCGCGAAATGGGCAGCGACGCTGGAACGGGCCGGGCTCACGCTCACCGTGCGTGAGTACCTCATCCTGCGAATTGGCGTCGGCGCGGCGCTGTTCGCATTCGCCATGATGTTCTCCCCCATCCCGCAGATCGCGATCCTCGGGCTGCCCCTCGGGTTCTGGGGAGTGGGGGTGTGGTTGGGGATGAGAGTGAACGGCCGTCGCAAAAAGATGGAAAAACAGCTGGTCGAGGCGTTGCAGGTCATGTCCAGCGGCCTCCGCTCCGGCTTCGGCTTCCTTCAAGCGCTGGAAGCGGCGGCCGAACAGAGCCAACAACCGCTTAACGTCGAACTTCGCCGGACGCTTCGCGATATAGCCATCGGTTCGAGCGTGGAGCAAGCGCTCAAGGGCCTCAACGACCGGGTCGGCAGTGCCGACTTCGACATCGTGATCACGGCCATCATGATTCAACGGACCGTCGGCGGGAACCTCGGCGAGATCCTCGACAACGTCGCCCACACCATGCGTGAACGGGAGCGGATCGCCGGGGAGATCCAAACGCTGACGTCGCAACAGCGGCTCACGGGCTACGTCATCGGTGGGGTCCCGATCGCGCTGCTGATCATCTTCAACATCATCAGTCCGGATTTCGCAAGCCTCATGTTCACCACCAATCTTGGTAAGGGCTTGCTCCTGGCGGTCGTTGGCCTTCAGACCATTGGCTTCCTCATCATCAAGAAAATCGTGAATATCGAGGTCTAAACCGTGGCAATCATGATTGCGTTCGGCACCTTCGTGGCCGTCACCTGCATGGTCTACGGCCTACTCTTCAAGACGGATGAGCTTGACGAATCCATCGTGGGCCGGCTTGGGAACCTCCGTTCCATGCGGCCCAATCGCGCCGCGTTGCCGGACCTCGAAGCCCCATTCGCTCAACGCGTCCTCGCACCTCTTTTCACTAGCCTCATTGGCCGCATCACGGGCATGCTGCCGAGCACGATGGTCATTAGGCTCGAAGGCGCCCTGCAACGCGCCGGCATCCAAATGTCGGTCGGGCGGTTCATCGTGCTCGTGGGCATCAGCGCCGGGGTCGTCCCGCTGCTGGGCCTGCTGTTCATGGCCAGCAACGGCGCCAGTCCCAAGAACCTGCTCTTCACCTACGGAGTGCTTCTCGCATTGGGCGTCTACATCCCGCGGATGATGGTGCTTAGTAGGATCAAGAAGCGGCAGAAGCTGATCTGGAAGGCCCTGCCGGACGCGTTCGACCTGATCA
>CAMAUF010000262.1 GCA_945861295.1 bacterium
CGGGCTGCAGAGCTGGCTTGCGTACTTGGTGCGCCACTGCGGGTCGAACCGGGGCATGACTTCGCCTCCGCCGCGATAATGGGCGCAGCATACGCGTTCTCGCTGGCCCGCGGGATCTTGGGCGAGCAAGTGGGTGTGCGTCCAAGTTCGGCGCGGTGCTCATCAGCGCCGCGACCCTCGGGAGCGTTTCGCGGCAGCCGACCGTGCCCTTTGATCTGCCGATGAGGCTCAACGCCTTCCTCTCCCGGACGGGGAGAGGATTGAGGTGAGGGGCTGGGGTGAGGGTCGCCCGCGAGCCCTGTTCCGACAACTGCCCGACTCCGCGGCTCCTCTTCGCCCACCCTGGATGCGGCGCGTGTGATGCCGCATCACCCTCCCGACCGTACTAAGCTGACGCACACCCGAGCAAGTTGTACTCGCGTACGGTTCGCGCCCTTTCGATGCGGCGCGCACACGTGTACAACTGGGCCAACAGGGGAGGCGAAGCCATGCCCAACTTCGGCCAACAACTCAAGGCGGCGCGCAAGGCCGCCAAGGTTACCCAGGTGGGGCGCAAGGCCGCGAAAGTCACCCAGAAGCAGCTCGCGGCGGCGATGGGCGTCAAGGTCGCGACGGTGACGAGCTGGGAGCGCGACCCTGAGGACAAGGGACACCGCAATCCCGAGCGCGACCACGTCATCGCCGCCGGCAACGCGCTGCGCCTCGCCACTCCCGCGCTGAACGAATGGCTCGAGGGCCTCGGCTACCACCTCGAACCCGACGAGCGCACAATCCCGCTCTTCGACCGGCGCAAGCCGCTCGCCGTCATCCAGGAGGAGTGCGACTCGTACTCCTGGCCCTGCCTCGCGATGAACGAGGACTTCGAAGCCGTCGCCTGGAACGCCGCCGCGAACGACCTCTCGGAACTGGACTTCGCGACGGACCTCGCCGAGCCCGGAGCGCGCAACTTGCTGCGCATGGCCGTTTCGAAGCACTACCGCAACAAGCTGGCGAACTGGGAGGACGTGCTCACCATCGGCATGAGCATGTACAAGAACGGCGGCCACGACTTCTTCAATCCCCAGACGCTTACTCCGTACCAACAAAGCTTGGTCGACTACCTGATCGCCAATCACATCGACGATTTGGAATGGCTGATGAAGCTCTGGGCGAAGAGCCCGGCCCACAGCGAAGGCATGCACAGCGCCTTCGAGGCACGCTGGCGTTCCTCGGACGGCACGGCCCTGCGGTTTCACTGTGCTTTCACCAGCTGGAGCGACTTCGACGCCACGGGCGGCTTCGACTGGCACCCCGCCGAAGCCGCGACCTGGCGCTGGCTGGCCGCACACCCCTACTCTCCGGCCCCTCAAGTGGAGGTTGAGACGCCACCGGCGCTGCCCCCAGCCGCCATGTCGGCCGGCGAACTCCTGCGCTACGCCCGCAAGCGTCAGGGCCTGACCCAGGTGGGACTCGCCGCCGAGTCCGGCCGCAGCGAGGGCCTGATCGCCGCGATCGAATCGGGAACGAAGGCCTTAACCCGCAGGACGGCGATCGCGGTTGGCCGCGCTCTCGATTTGGATCGAAGCACCTTGAACGCGATCCTCGACGCCGTGCAGCAGGCCCCGGAGCCGAGTGAGCAGTTTGCCTATATCATTGGGCACCCGATACAGAAGTCCGGCCGGCGATACGCCGAGTTAGCGGGCGGCCGCGTGCACTGGAGCGAGTTCGACATCGCCCGTGAGATCGACACCTACGAATGGCCCGTCATCGTCGTCGACGGGCGCTGCGAGGTGATCGCGACCAACGAACGCTGCCGGGCCGCGATCGGCCTCGATGTCCGCGGCCGGCCGCCCGGGCCCACGCGTAACCTCGTCGCCATCGTCACGGACTCGTGGTTCCGCGAGAGCGTCGAGGACTGGGAGACGGTCGTCACCAAGATCTGGCCAGACGAACTCGCCATTTTCGCCAGCCCGCCGGATGGCGAACGGCCTACAATGGCAAGATCCTACTTCCGCTCGGTGCTGCAACACATCCACGAGCGCGAGGCCGCCGCACGGCTCACCAAGTCGGTGCTGGGCGAGCTGAACGCACTCTGGGAGGCCGCGCCCGACCACCGCCTCGCCACTCGGATTGTGTTTCCGTTGCGATGGGTTCGGGGACGCGCGCCGCTCACGTTCAACGTAGTCGTCTCTCCATGGAACCACATGATCGACCCGTACTGGGCGATCGACCTGCACCCCGCCGACGCGGAAACGTGGGGAGAGGGGTTTGGAGTCAAGTTGTACACGCGTAGGGGAAACGCCCTTGACGCCGTTTCTCACTAGGCGCCTACTATAGGCAGGTTGTGAAGACGGCCGTGCTCAGAGCGCGGCCGTTCCACGTTAAGGAGTTCCGAATTGGCCGCCCTCGCACCAGTTCGACCAATTGCGCCCTTCTCGCTCATACGCCCGAATACCAATGGCCGACCCGAAGTGCTAGCCCCAGCCCTTGAACGCGCCCTTCAGGACTTCGTGCGCGAGGCGCGGAGCGCAAGCCGGGACGTTGGGCAGATTGGCGTCCAGCTTCTCAACGACACCGACCCCGAGTGCGCCGCCGATAATGACAGCGTCCAAACGCTTCGGGTCGTCGTGGTCTGGCAATCCGAACGCAAACTCGGTCGTCCGAGCGAAACCCCGGCCGTCTACGCCGCCTTCGACCGGATGCACCACGCCCTGTATCCGGGAGTCCTGGTGACGATCAAGATCGTCGATGCCGCATGGTACCCACATTCATGGGTCATGCCGGATGTGCTTCGGCACTGTGTGGAGGACGATGAGGTGCTCGTCAGTTCTTGGGAGATTGGATCTCTCTGCGCCGATCCATCCTAGACGCGAAAGTTGGCTGCTTGGATGGCGGACGAGAGCGGGCCATCGCGCCGGGCCTTGAATGGTATTGCGAGCGGTGCGACCGCTACGCTCTTAATTGATGGCGTCGGTTCGACTTCGCGGACGCACTGGACCCTGCCGTTCGACGACCGGTTGGTTCGAGGCTTCAGTTATGCCGGTTATGGAAAGCTGAGGTACAGTTCTGGTCACACCGCCCAACCCCTCCGGACAACCGGCGATTTGCTCGCGGAGTACTTCCATGCTGCGCGCCTTGCAGGCGTTACGCTCCATCCCGGCGCGTTCAGTATGGGCGGCGCGTACCTGCTGGCGGCGATCGATCACTTCGGTGTGTCCGAGTCGCTCACCGTCGCGCCGAGGATTCTCCTTGTTGCGCCGCCGCTCTGGCACACGCAGACATCGCTCTCAGCCATCGAAGCCGAGTATGCGCGGCACATGCACGCTCGGGATCGGGGCGTGAGCGGCCTCCTCTGGGCCGCGAAGGAGATCCTGGCGCCCCACCTGGGGCAGCTCCAAGCGACGCTTTCGGCATATTTGGGCGAAGGGGGAGTGGTTACCTGTCTCGATTGGGCCGATGACCGGATCTCCCCGCCCGCGCCACGAACCTTTGGGCCCCGCGAATGGATTCGTCGTGGGATCGACCCACAAAACCCGGGCGTCGGACTTGGCCTGCTCGACTGGTTCGCGGACCACGCCCAACTCAGAGGCCACCCAACTGTCGACGTGGCCTTGGGGCTGGTCCCCCGGCCTGGTTGATCGTCGCGTGCACGCTGACGCCGGCCCCTCCCACCTCAGCCCCTGCGGCCCTACGCTCCCGCCCATGGACCGCGACCCATCCCCCAAAAACCCCGGCCCGCGCCAGCCGCGATACCCTTGGACGCGTCGGCAACATGAGCAAACATGAGCACGTGCTCATCTTTTTCGCGCCGAGCCCACCCGCGGCCCCACGACGCCTCAGAGCCGCGACGCCTGCTACCCTCTCCTGCCGTCCTTCCGCGGAGGGAGGAGAGGG
>CAMAUF010000263.1 GCA_945861295.1 bacterium
GGCGAGAGCGCGCATGTAGCCGATTTCGCCGGCCTTGGCCATGCAGTAGTAGGAGTAGCCGGGCATGCCCATCTGCCCCGCAACGCTCGCCATGATAATGACCTTGCCATAGCCCTGCGCCTTCATGAACGGGATGGCGGCCTCCACGACGTGCACCTGAGCCTGGAGGTTGCGTGCGACGATGCGCGACCATTCCGCCTCTCCGCTCGCGAATGGGTCATTTGGGATGAACCAGGTCGCGTTTGCGATGAGGACGTCGAGCTTGCCGAAGCGTTCAACCGTCGCCTCGATCGCGGCGCGCACCGCTGCTCGGTCCAGGAGGTGGGCAGAATGTGGAAGCCCGAGGCTGCCGCTATCGGCGGCGATCTGAGCCGAGCGGGCCGCCACTTCGGGCTTGAGGTGGTTGGTAGCGACCTTGGCCCCTTGGTGCGCCAACCCGCGCACCAGCGCATCTCCCGGCAAATCGCCGACAGCGCTGATGAAGGCGACGGTCCCGCTGAGTCGTTCAGTCATCGGCGCAGTCTACGACGGTCGGCCGTTCCCGCCGAATCCGGGGGGACGTGTAACTTGCCGCGACGATTAGGAGGGAAAATTGGTCGGGGCGCGGCGATTTGAACGCCGGACCTCCTGAACCCCATTCAGGTGCGCTACCAGGCTGCGCTACGCCCCGACTCGCTATCGCCGGCGCGTCGCGCCAGCCTTTCGAGAGTAGCAGGGCCAGGGGTGTCCGGCAAAGACCCGGAGGCGGAGAATGGCGGCATGCGAGTCGCGATCATCGGCGGAGGGGTGGCAGGCCTGGCCGCCGCCTATGCGCTTCGTCAGGCTGCGCTCGAAGTCGACCTGTTCGAGGCCGCGGGCCGCCTCGGCGGGCGCGTCTCGACCCGCCGTCATGGCGCCGCCCAGTTCGACGACGGAGCACAGTTCTTCCGGCCCGAGGCCCAAGAGACATTCGCCCTCCTCAGAGAGAGCTTGCCCGCGCGCGACCTCGTCGACATCCCCGATGGCGTCGTGCCGTTCGCCAGCGACGGCCGCCTCACGGCGGGGGACGCGGCTCAGAACGCGCTGCCAAAGCTGGTCTACCGGAGCGGGATAGCACAGCTTCCCAGACTCCTGGCGCTCGCCGCGAAAGCGACGGTGCACCTCGGTTTCGCGGCTACGGGGCTACGACGGGAACGCGGCCATTGGCGGATCGAGAGCCCCCGTGGGACGACCCGCGCCTACGACGTGGTCGTGCTGACTCCGCCGGCCCCGGTCGCGGCCGCAATCGTGGCGGCGAGCACCTTCGACCGCGAGACGCGCGACCGCCTGGAAGGCGCGTTACGCGCGGTCGAGTATCGCGGCATCATCTCGATCGCGTTCGGACTCCATCACCTCCCAGGCCGGCCCCTGGGCGCCTACGCGCTGGTGAACCTTGACCGCGGCCACGCGATCAGCTGGCTGGCCTTCGAGCACGCGAAGCCGGGCTACGTGCCCAACGATCAGGCCGTCATCGTCGCTCAAATGGCCGACGCCTGGAGCCGCCCCCGGATGGCGTCTCAGGACCGGGAGATCACGGCCGACGCCTCCGCAGAGGTCGCCGGGCTGCTCCAGGAGCCCATCGTGCCGGTCTGGTGCGAGGTCACACGCTGGCCCTTCGCCTTGCCCAACGCGACCGCGGACCCCGAGGGCGTCAGTCTGGCGCAGCAGCTCGGCCTCTACATCGCGGGCGATGGCGTGGCGGGCCCGCGCGCGCACTTGGCGCTCGAATCAGGCCGGGCAGCGGCGGCCCGCATCCGCCTGCGGCTCTGAGACCTGGGCTGACTTAACGCCCCTCGCACCCAGGCCTGGCACGGCTGAACTTAGGCGTCGTCGTCGCTGGTGACCGGAATCTCAGGCCCGATTAGGCCGTGTTTGGAACTGTACTTCTCGACAAGCACGATCATGATCATGAACGGGACGAACGCCCCGCCGGCGACCGCGGCCCACCATGTCGGCACGATGGCGAGGAGGATGCCCGCGGCGGCGGTGAAGCCCATCCCGATAATCGAGAGGATGCGGCCAGCGAGGACCCAGGGGGTGACGGGCGTATTCATCGGCCCGGCCAGTGTCGCGTCCCGCCGGACAGGGGTCTAGGGCCTGGCGCCAGCAGCCTCAGCGTCGTGACTACTTCGCCGTCTCATCGATCACGACCGCGAGGATCGTGACCGGCTCGACTGGGCGGCCATTCTGGTTGGTCGCGACCTTGCCAATCGCGTCGACGATCTCTTTCCCTCCGGTCACTTCGGCCCACGGGTAGAACTTGTCGCCGCGCGTGTTGCTGAAGTCCAGGCTCGGGTTGTCTTTGAGATTGATGAAGAACTGGCTGCCGAACGAAGTTGCGCCGGCAGTCTTCGCCATTGAGAGGGTGTACTTCTTGTTCGGCAACTGGTTGGGCTCGTCCGGAGTCTGGTAGCCGGGTCCGCCGGAACCGCTCGCCGTGGGGTCGCCGGCCTGGATGACGAAATCAGGGACGACACGGTGGAAGATGATCCCGTCGAAGTAACCTTCGCCAGCCAGGAACGCGAAGCTGTTCACCGTCTTGGGCGCCACATCGGCGTAGAGCTTGAGTGTGATATCGCCCTTGTTCGTCTTGATCGTGGCGGTGTAGTTGTGAGTCGCGCCGTTCGTGACCTGTTCAGCCGCCTGAAACGTCTTCACCACGGCCGTGGCCGAGGGCGAGGCCGTTGCGCTGGCGTCGGGCGTGGCGCTGCCGGAGGCCGTGGCGGTCGGCGTCGGCTCGAAATCCGGATTGGTCTCGGCGCCCGGATTGCGCGAGCCGAGGATCGCGGCGGCGACGACGCCGCCGATCATGATCACGGCGCCGATGGCGAAGAACAGTTTCGTGTTCTGAAACAGGTTCATGGGGAACGGGGGGGGCACGCGTTCCTCAGGGGAGACGGTGCTGGGACCGAAGGATCGGCGGCGCTGGGGAGCCTGGCCCTGGTGGTGGAGCTCCCGACGTTTACGTTTGGGCACCCGAGACCTCGAAGGACGTGTGGAGTTCGTACGGACGACAAACCGAGTATACGGACGCCCTCCGCAAGGCGGAAACGCGCGACAAGGAGCGGTGACCTACCTGTCGCTTGGCGCGCAACCCAGTTGTGCCTAGAGTGGACACTAAGAAAGAATCGTCGTCGCCAGCACGAGGTGGGAGAATGCGCCCTTCGACCCGCGTCCGTGCCGGGTTGGCCGTTGCCATGCTCGGCGCCTTCCTGACGCTGTCGCCCGTGGTTGGGCGCGCCCAACCCGGCGCCGAACCCACGGCGGCCCCAAGCGTGCCCGTGCCCGGCGACTGGACGTTCGGCGGACCCCCGCCCTGGGCGCCGCTCGGACCTGGTGGCTCGGAAACCGCGCCAGACGCTGTAGCAGTGGCGCCGCGGCTCTGGTTCAGTCCGCTCCCCAGCCGCGGCCCAGGCTTCGGCTCGCAGGACTACATGGCACTGTTTAACCGCAGGGCGAGCTGGACGAAAGCGGCGAAGGCAATCGCGGTCTTCAAGCTCGAACAACAGTGGGTTCTCGATGCGGCGAGCGCGGACCTCCAGACCCTCGTGAAGGACCTTACCCGGCGGAGGATTCCCATCGCGATCGAGACCGGGCCGCTTTCAAACCAAGAAGGTTGCGGGTGGCTGGTCAACGGCTTTCTGCCGGACCCGGTCGCCCGGACCGTGGGAGCGATCGACCGAGTTGTTTCGTTCGGCGGCACGGTCTCGCAAATCGCCTTCAACGAGCCGGTTTCCTTCGGCACCTCGACCTATGGCGGCCCGAGCGCGTGCAATTGGACGGTCGACCAGGTCGCCGACCGCGTCTCTGTCTATCTCGACGGGGTCATGGCGGCGTACCCCAAGCTGAAGTA
>CAMAUF010000264.1 GCA_945861295.1 bacterium
GGCGCTGGAAGGGGCGGACACGGCCGATGCGCATCATCGGCCCTCCCGGGACCGAGGCGCTGGGCAAAGACATCGCGGAGAAGGTGTTCCCCGGCGTCATGAGCGGCGCTAGCTACGACCTTGAGTGGCAAGAGGCGCGGCCCGGCAGCCCGCTCCTCCTCAACGGCCTTGAACTCGAACCGCACCTCATGACGCACGACGAGGGCCTCGAGATGTGCCTCGGCTACGGCATCAGAGTCGGTTCGCGCCGGATCGGCTATACCGGCGACACGATCCTCTGCGATTCGGTCCTCGACCTCGCCCGCACGTCCGAAATCTTGGTCAGCGAATGCGCCTCCCGCGACGGGCGAATCCCGGTGCACATGAACTTGCTGGACGACATGCCCGTCGTCCGGGCGGCCATGAAGCCCGACGCCCAGCTGATCCTCACCCACATCAGCCCGGATGTGGACACGAACGGCATGAAGAACACGCAGGTGGCGAAAGACTTCCAGACCTACTCGTTCCCGCACGTCGTCCGCATGTAGCGCCCCCGCTCGGACCGCGACAGCCAGCAACGATCCTTAGGCGTTGATCCCGTAAGCTCGGCGGCCGGGGGGAGTTCGCAATGGCACATCCGATGCGCGGCGCGACCGCAATCACTGGCCTCGGCATGACGCCGATGGGGCGCATTTTCGGCAAATCAGCGACCGAGTTGGCAGCGGACGCCGTCAAACTGGCGATCGCCGACGCGGGGCTGCGGAAAGATCAGATCGACGGCTTGCTGACCAACGCCGGCGTCACTAACGCCATCGGCCTGAACATGCAGAACTATCTCGGCATGAAGGACCTGCGTCTGCTGAACCATATGAACGCCGCCGGTTCAACGGCCGCGCAGATGGTCCAGTACGCGGCGCTCGCCATCAATGCCGGCATGGCGAACCACGTCGTCTGCGTCTTCGCCGATAACCCGCTTTCCGGCGGCAGCGGCTCGGGCGCCGCCTATGCTGGGGCGGCTCGCGCTCCCGGCCGCCCCAAGGGCATGGCCGGCCTGTACACGGCAGCTGGCTACTTCGGGGCGAACACGGGCTACGCGCTCGCGGCCCGGCGCCACATGGCGCTCTACGGCACAACCCAGGACCAACTCGGCATCATCGCCGTCGGCCAACGGGCGTGGGCGACCAAGAGCCCGATCGCCCAGATGCGCCAGCCGATCACGCTCGAGGATTACCACAACTCGCGCTGGATCATCGAACCGTTGCACTTGCTGGATTGCTGCCTGGTCTCGAACGGGGCCGTCGCCGTCATTGTCAGCAGCGCGACGGCGGCGAAGTCGATGCCACAGCCGCCGGCGTACATCTGGGGGATGGGCCAAGGCCACCCCGGCGACCCGCAGCGCGCCGGATGGGACCAAGAAACCGAGACGGGCGGCAACCTCGCCGGGAAGACCGCCTACGCCATGGCGGGAGTCGGGCCGGCAGATGTTTCGCAGTGCCAACTCTACGATTGTTACACCTACACCGTGCTCGTCACGCTCGAAGACTACGGCTTCTGCGGCAAGGGCGAAGGGGGCCCGTTCGTGGAGGATGGCAAGCTCGGGCCCGGCGGCGCGCTGCCAACCAATACCGGCGGCGGCGAACTCAGCGGGTATTACATGTGGGGCATGACCCCGCTGAGCGAGGCGATCATCCAAACGCGAGGCCAGGGCGGCGAACGCCAAGCCAAGAACGACGTCGTCCTCTGCACGGGGAACGGCGGCACGCTGGCCTACCACGGCGCTCTCATCCTCAGCCCCCACGCCACCTAATCCCGAGTATCGAAGCCGACCCTGGCGGTTGGCGCGCTCAGGTGGAGCGCCGAAGGAGACGATGCCATGGCACTGAACGTAGTTGCGACCACGAAGCCGATCCCAGAGCCCGACGAGGCCTCGCAGCCGTTTTTCGACGGCGCGCGCGCCGGGAAACTGATGCTCATGCGCTGCGCTGAGTGCGGTGAATTTCGCATGCCCGCGCGTATGCATTGCGACGCCTGCCTTGCGACGGCGACGGAGTGGGTCGAGGCGAGCGGCCGCGGCACCGTGCGGACATTCGGTGTGATGCATCAGAAGTACCACGCCGGCTTCCTCGAGGAGACGCCGTACAACCTCGCCGTCGTCGAGCTCGAAGAAGGGCCGCGGCTCGTGACGAACATCGTCGAAACCGCGAACGCCGCCATCGCAGTCGGCATGCCGGTGACGGTGGCGTTCACGGATTACGAGGACGTGTCGTTGCCGAAGTTCCGGCCCGCCTAGGGCTCGTCTCACGATTCCTGTGTCCGGATGCGGTGGGCGGCTGATTTGTTCATTATGTCGGGCGTTTTGCATTTATGTCGCGCGCATTCCCTTGATACTTGACGCGCGATTACACTCGACCCATGCCTCCCGTCATACATCTGACCCTGTGGACGACCGACATCCCGGCGCTCTCGCGCTTCCTGGAAGCGGTCGCGGGCCTGACGGTCGTCGGCATCTATCCGGGGTTCGCGGAACTGGCGGCGGGAGCGTCACGGGTGGCCCTCCACAGCGACGAAGCCGGACGCGGTCACCCCTGGTTCACCGCCGTCCAAAAGGAAGGCGTGGCGCGTGGCATTGGGACCGAAATCGGCTTCTCCGTGCACGATGTCGAAGCGGCATTCCGGACCGCGACCAAGCTGGGCGGCCTCGCCATCGCGCCGCCCTACGATGTGGATGGCCGCCGCGAATGCACCGTGATGGGGCCTGACGGCTACCTGTTCACCCTGAGCCAGCAGTAGGCGGCGAAGGCCCCTTCATGACTCTCGTTTCTCGCTGCACGGGCCTTCGTTTCTCGTTCCGCTCTCAGCGGTGTAGAACTACCAGTACACCGTCGCGGAGGCGCTGCTTTGCCTTATCCCAACGTCTTTCGTCCCATCACGATCAATGGCCTCACGCTCAAGAACCGGATCACGCGTTCGGCCCACGGCACCAGCCTCTCGGCGGGCGGGCTCGATGTCCTTATCGCCTATCACGAAGCGCGAGCCAAGGGCGGCGTCGCCCTCTCGACCCTCGAAGTCGCCTCCGTCCATCCGAGCTGCGCGGCCCCCCTGATCGCCTTTCGGCCCAGCATCGTCGCCGACTACGAGCGGCTCGTCGCCGCTATGCATCCGCACGGGATGGCGCTCTTCCAACAGCTTTGGCATGCCGGCAACAACGCGGCAACGATGACCGGCGGGCCACCGTGGGCGCCTTCGCGTGTCCTCGGCGCACAAGCGACGGTGCTCCCGCTGCCGATGACGAAGGCCATGATTGACGAGGTTGTCGGGGGCTACGCCCGGTCGGCGCGGCACTGCAAGCAAGGCGGCCTCGACGGCATCGAGATCCATGGGGCGCACGGCTACTTGCTGACGCAGTTCATGTCGCCGGTCACGAACCTGCGCACGGACGACTACGGCGGCAGCTTCGAGAACCGCCTGCGCTTTTCCCGCGAGGTTATCGCGGCAATCAGGTCGGAAGTGGGCCCGGATTACCCGGTGGGCATCCGCCTGACGGCGTCTGAGGGCATCGCCGGCGGCCTCACCCCGGAGGACAACCGCACCATCGCGCTCATGATCGAGGCCGATGGCCAGCTCGACTTCTTCTCCGTCTCCGTGGGCAGCTACTACTCCTTCGACCAGTTCATCGGCGGGATGCACGAGCCGCACGGCTACGAACTCGCGCGCAGCACCGTCGCCACCCGGGCGCTTTCGAAGCCGACGATCGTGGTCGGCCGCATCAAAACCATCGCCGAAGCCGAGGAGAAGCTCGACGTCGGCTACCGGCCGACGGTGTTTTTGCGTGCC
>CAMAUF010000265.1 GCA_945861295.1 bacterium
CTGCGAGAGGGGGGATGAGCGCGCCCGCCTCGGGCCAGCGCCATCGAGCGAACGCGCCGCTCGCGCCGATGAACGCCAGGCCATATGCCGCCGGCAGTGGCCCTGGCTGCATCCCTGGCTCGATCACGACGCTGTGGGTGATGAGCAGAGCAACGGCTGCGCCGATAAGCGCGCCCGCAGCCCAGCCCAGCGCCCGCCGCTCCGGCTCGAAGTGCCCGATCACGAGGTAGCCCATCGCGGCCGCCACGACGAATGGCAGGAACCACTCCGGATCGAGGTCGAACGCCACCCAGCCGGCCGCCGCCGCCGTCGCCGCGAGCAAGGGCGGGAACGGCACGAGGGCGATAGCGGGCCTCTGCCAGCGCAACCCGGCGCCGTTCGCCGCGGCAACCAAGGCGTACGCGGTCAAGAGCGCGACCCGGTGATCCGCCGTCCACGCGACCGCCGCGTGCGTCCATGCCAGCGCCAGGAAGGCCCCAGCGGCGGCGCCGGCAGCGGCCCATTTCGCCTGCGGCTTGTGCCCGATCAGGCGCGAGGCCCCAGAGTAGGACCCGCCAAAGAGCGCCGCGAACCACGGTCCAAACCACTCTTCCGGCAGGTTGATAACGGATCCTAGCGAGGCCCACGCGATCAGCAGGGCGGGAACGCAGGGGACGGCGTAGAGCTTGCCGTGGCCCCGCGCGGCGAGGGTGGCCCAGAGTCCCGCCGTCGCCGCGGAGGCGATCAGCCAGAGGACATCCGGCGGCAACTGATCCTGGCCAAGCACCTGCGTCCGCAAGGCAATGAAGTCGATCGGCACAAGAATCGCGCCGAGGGCGAGGAAGACAGGCCCAGCCTCCTTCACGCGCTCCCAGCGGTGCAGGCTCAGGCCGAGGCCCAAGAAGCCGGCGGCGTACGCGCTCAGGATCGCGAAGCGGAGGACGCCGCTAACCGTGTCGCCTTGGTAGGCCACGAAAATCACGGCCGCGATCGAGAGCAGGAAGGCGCCGACGTAGAGCAAGATGTCGGCTTGCCGCTCGGCCGCCCAGCCAATCGCGGCGCGTCCGATCTCCCCGACCGTCAGCCCGGGCTCAGCCGGTTCCGGCGTGGCTGGCGCCGGCGGAGGCGAAGCCAAGGCGGAGGCCTCGGTAGGTGCGCTGGCGCCGACCGTCAGGCCCGAGCGAGCCCGCGCCAGGACATCGGCCGCCGCGATCCGCTCGGCCGCCTCGTTGGCCGGCTCCGGCACGGCCGGCCCTGGTGGCGGTTCGGGCAGCGCGAATGGGACGTTCGCCACCGTCAATGGCGCGACCTCCACGTCCACCGCCGGCGATGTGGCCTCCTCCACGGGCGCCGCGAGACTCGCCGCGCTGACCGAGGTCTCGGCGGTCACTTCCGGCGGCGTGAAACGGACGGGGGTGGACGCCCCGTATGCGGCGTATGCGGAGGCGGGTGGGGGCGCTTCGTGTGCCAACGGTGAGGCTCGCCGCAACTCGACCAAGCGAGCTTCGAACCGCTCCCGGACGCGGGTGAAGCTCGCCCCGTCGATTCGCCCCTGGCGATGCTCTTCCGTCCAGAGGTTGAGGGCGTGGGCTACGGCATCAATCCGTTCGGGCGCAGCCGCGTTCCAGGCCGCGCCGCAAGCTGGGCATTGGCGCGGCCCCAACGTGTCATAGGCCCAGCCACACGCCTCGCAGTATCGGCGCAGGTCGCGTTCGAGCACGGTTGCCGCGCCACGTGCTGCCGGGGGTGGGCGCGAGTCCGCGGTCGCCCCTATCGAAGCGGTCCAGGGTTCGTCTCGAAACTGCTGCGAGGGGAAGTCCAGGCTGGTGAGGTGCGGCTTTCGGCCCGAAGTGAAGACGAACCAGCTGCTGGCCCAGACCAACCCGCCCATCCACACGAGCACGCCAGCGAGGTCGGCTACGGCCCAAGCGGCGGCCCCGATCCGGAAAAGCACGGGCGACAGCCCGAGCCATGCGACCGCCACCAGCATGAATTTGACCCACCACGGTAGTTGGCGGATCCCCACACGGGCCTCCTTTGGCTCGAACCACCTCACGGTAGCGCACGGGAGGCGTGGGGTACGAGGGCCATTGGGTGGGCGAACGGACCCGTCCGGACGACTCAGGTTGGGGACGAATCCTTTCGACGCGGGCAGACGGAGCGGACTCGCCCCAGGCGATGTATCGTTCGGGCCTCAACGCGCGCGGCTGCCTGGGCGGCCGATCACTCTGGAGGCGTAAGTTCAATGGTGAGAGATGAGCTGAAGCGACGGAGCGAGGCGCTCTCGCGTACACCCTTGCTCGAACGTATCGCCGGGATGCGCGAGATGTTCGTCGAGGCCGGGAACGAAGCGCAGACGATCCGCCATCTGCCCGCGTGGGCTTCAAAGGAGATCGCCGCCCAGGGGCTCTACCGCTTCGCGCTCCCAGCGGAGTTAGCGGGCGAGGATACGACGGCCCGCGCGCAGATCGAGGCCGTCGAGGCCGTTTCCGCCGTCGATGGTTCCGTCGGGTGGTGCGTCCACATCAACTCCGAAATCAACAGCCTGGTGATCCGAAAGATGAACCCGGAGGCCGCCGACGTTATCTACGACGATTGGGACATCGTCATGTGCGGCGGCGTCGGCCCCGGGCTGCAACATGCGAAAGCGCGCCGCGAAGGCGACGGTTGGCGGCTCTGGTGCCAGGGCTCCTTCGGGAGCGGCTGCCATAACGCCACCTGGACCCTGGTCCACACCGGAGTCACCGGCGTCCCTGGCGAAGATGGCCAGTCGACGGAGAAGGCCTTCCTCATCCCGCGGAAGGACTTCGAAATCATCGACACCTGGGATACGGCCGGCTTGCGCGGCTCCGGGAGCCACGATGTGCGCATCGATGGCGCCTTCATCCCCGAACGCTTCACCCTCCCGAAGGAACTCTTCGACCCCTGCGAGCGCTACGCGAACCCCACCTTCAGGAATCCGACGCAGGCGCACTACAACAAGGCCGCCGTCGCGCTCGGGATCTGCCGTGGCGCGCTGGATGAGTTTTCCCGGCTCGCTCAGGAGAAGACACCGTGGGGTTCCGGGTCGATGCTCAAGGACCAAGCGCAAATCCAGTATCGGATCGGAGAGGCGGAAGCGACGTTGCGTTCGGCGCGCGCGTTCTTGCTGGAGGCCGAGGAGGCGCTCGAACGGCACCTCGGCCCGTTGCCGGCCCAGGGCGGCCGGGCGCGGCCGGACTTCGAGCTCCTGCGCAACGCGTTTCTCGCCTGCACGCACGCCGCCCAGGCGAGCCGCCACATCGTCGACATGGTTCACAACACGTCTGGCACGACCGGCAGCCGCATGGACAGCCCGCTCGAACGGAAGCTGCGCGACGCCCACCAGGCCGCGGCCCACGCCGCGATCTCGTATCGGAACTACGAGAACCTTGGCAAGACGTTCCTTGGTCACCTGCCGCCGACGGCGGCGGTCGCCCCGCGCGCGTAGACGAACATCGGACGGACGGCTCGAAACTTTAACCCCATCGGGAGGTGACGGTGAACGCTGGAAGCAACCCGCTGGTCGCGACGGTAGAGACACTCGCGCCGCTCATCCTCAGCCAGCGTGAGGCGGCCGACCGTGAGGGCCGCCTTCAGACCCCAGTGGTCGAGGCGTTTCAGGCGGCCGGCCTTATGGGCGTCTGGGCGCCCCGTTCGCTTGGCGGCCTCGAAGCGACGCCCCGCGCGGGTATGGAGATGATCGAAGCGGTGGCGCGACTCGATGGCTCGACCGCCTGGAACCTCTTCATCTGGGCGACAGTCGCACCGGTCTTCTCCTTCCTCTCCGAGGCGGGTATCGACGAA
>CAMAUF010000266.1 GCA_945861295.1 bacterium
TCGTCGAACACGCCCGGGCCTGCGACCGGGCCATGACCCGGCACGACGACTTCGGGGTCGAGCGCCGCGAAGCGGTCGAGCGCCTGCAGCCAGCCGCCCAACGAGCCGAACCGCGCGAACGGCGTGCCGCCGTTAAAGACAACATCGCCTGAGAAGAGCACGCGCTTTTCCGGGATCCAGACGGCGACATCGTTCGTCGTGTGGGCCGGCCCGACGAAGAACAGGCGCAGTTCGAGGTTGTCGACGTAGACCGAGAGTTCGTCCCGGAACGTGACGGTTGGGGGCGTCATCGGGCAGTCGCCGAAGTCCGTGCCGGGGAACATCGGGCTGGTGCGCGGCCACTGGGCGGCCATCACCTCTTCCCGGCAGCGTTCATGCGCGATGATCGCCGCATCCGCGAAGAGGAAGTTGCCGTTGGTGTGGTCGGCGTGGTGATGCGTATTGATCAGCGCCGCGACGCGCTGGGGCGTGATCCGGCCGACCGCTTCGTGCCAAACGCGGGCGCGCGCCTCTGTGCCGACCGTGTCGATCACCGTGGCGGCATGTTTGCCGGGGATGCACCCGGCGTTGTTGAGAAACCAGCTGCCATCGAGCTGGATGTAGGCGAAGATGCCGGCGGCGACCTCTTCGATCGTGGGCGCGGGCACGGCGGCGCCGTGCGGGACATGACCGGAACTCACGGGCGTCCTCCCCTGTGGTGTGCCGGCGAGTATACCGGCCCGCGTGCCGTGGGGAGGGCGCGTTACGTGGCGGTGTGTTGCCGACCGCGCCGCGGCCGTCAGCGGGCACCCAGGCGAGTCAACCGAGGGACGCCAACACGTCCTCCACGGACGGAATCTCGCCATCGACGGCCTCCGCGTAGGCCTCCTCCCCGAGTTGAGCGCGCAGACGCTCTTCAATGCCGGGCCTGCCTCGTCCGGGATGGCCCGATTGTACGCGGTGGTTCTGTCGCCGCCATCGCTCCCCGCCGTCACTTCCGGTAGGCTTCGCGGCACATCTCACGCGGGGGCGAACACCATGGACCTTGGCCTTGCCGGCGCGAAAGCGCTCATCACCGGAGGCAGCCGCGGCATCGGCTACTACATCGCGCGCCAACTCATGGCCGAGGGCGCGTCCGTCGCGATTTGCGCGCGCGGCGCCGAGTCCCTGGAAAGCTCGGCCGCCGAACTGCGGACGCTCGGGCCCGGCAGCGTCTTCACGCACGTCTGCGACATCCAAGACGGCGACGCCGTCGCCGCCTACGCAAGCGCCGCGGTCGAGGCGCTGGGCGGGCTCGACATCTTCGTCCACAACGCCAGCGGCTTCGGTGCGCCCGGCCCCGAAGGCTTCCAGAAGAGCTGGGATATCGATGTCCTCGCCGCTATGCGCGTCGTCGACGTCGTCACGCCGGCCCTGGAGGCGGGCGGCAAGGGCGCGATCCTCTTTATCGGCTCGACGGCGAGCATCCAGAACTTCAACAAGGCGAGCGTCAGCGCCTACGGCGCCGTCAAGGCGGCCCAACGCGTGCTCGCCAACGACCTCGCCCAGCACCTCGGCCGCAAGCGCATCCGTGTCAACGCGCTGTCTCCTGGCGCGACCTGGTTCCCCGGCGGCAGCTGGGACCGCACCAAGGAAGCGAACCCGCAGTTCTACGCCGGCGTCGAGAAGAGCGTCCCGCTCGGCCGCCTCGGGACCGGCGAGGAGATCGCGCGCGCCGCTACCTTCCTCGTCAGCCCGGCCGGCGGCTGGATCAACGGCACGCACCTCGTCGTCGATGGCGGCCAAGCCGTCGGGGTGCAATAGCGGCCGCAGCCAACATCTTCGCCGGAGACCAGTTCGGGCACGGGTGGTCGCGCTGCGGGGAGGAAGAGTGCTGAGTAGCCCCAGTAATCGCGCGCCGCAGCGACTCGGGGAACGCTGTCTGATAGCGCAGGGCGAGCAGCGACGGCAGCCGAGTGTGATTGGTATAGTACAATGGACGATAGGGCTGATCCCAATGGAGGCGTAGCGTGGCTCAGCCCCGGTTGCCTCCGGACTTGCTGGAATTGGACTCCGGCAACCTGGATCATCTCGCACGACACGGAGTTACCGAGGAACGAGTCTGGCAGGTGTTTCTTGGTCCGGCCCGGTACGTGACCAATGCTCCGCCACGGGGCGTTCGGGCACTCACCTGATGATTGGGCCGGACGCAGCCGGACGGTTCTGGACTATCGTCCTCGCGATGGTCGACGAGGAGACCGGCCGATGGCGCCCGATAACCGGCTGGCCGAGCACGCGGAAGGAGGAAGGGACATGGCGCGGCGCGTAATCAGCGACGAGGAGACCGAGCAGGTGATTGCCGATGCCGTCGCCTGCCGTGATGACCAGCGCGCCGAGCTGCGCGTCGTCGCCCGCGGCACGAGCGATGGCGGTGCGATCATCATGCCCGTCACGATTCCGGCGTCGACGGCTCGCAAGCTGCTGGCGATGGCCGCCGAGCGTGGCTTGCCTCTTTCAGAGATGCTGACCGTGGCACTGGAGGAACACACACGCTGTTCCGCGGAAATCACCCGGAAGTCCGTGCCGCCGCTGGTGCTCAGTTAGGTTCGGACGCGAAGCGCGCGCCCCCTACCTCGCTTTCGCCATCGCTGTCCCGTACCACCAGGCCGCGACCGCGCTGATCGCCAGCACGGCGGCGCCGCCCGCGCCCGCGCCCAGCGTGACGGCATCCGGCACCTTCCCGGCCGCCGCGAACGGCAGCAGCGCGAGCGACACCGAAACGACCGGGATGCCGCCGAAGAGCAACAACGGCCCGCCGAACCGGTGCACCGCGTACCAATTCTCGTCCGAGGCGCGCGTGTAGGCGGTGCGGATGCCCGCCAGGCTGTTGGGCGAGAGCCGCCCGAGGAGCCCGAGCAGGCCCACGCTCGCCATGGTGGCGCCGCCGATGAGCGTGACCAAGAGGACGAGCGCGACCACTACTTCGGCGCCGAGAAGACAGACGCGACGGCCTCTTCGAAGATTGCGGCGGCGCGGTCGATCTCGTCGTCGCTCACCGTTAGCGGCGGCATCATGCGGACCGCGTTGGGGCGCACGTTGTTGACCAGCAGGCCACGTTCGCGGCAGGCCGCGACGACATCGGCTGAGACATCGCGCGAGAGACCGACGGCGAGCAGAAGGCCACGGCCGCGCACTTCGGTCACGTTCGGCGAGCGATCCTCGATGGACCGCAGCCGCGAAACAAGCCGCTCGGAGGCGCTGGCCGCGCGCTCCGGCAGCTTGTTGTCGAGGATGTAGCGCATCGTCGCGACGGCTGTCGCGGTCGCCAGGGGGTTCGCGCCGAAGGTCGTGCCATGGTCGCCGGGCACGAGGTGCAGCGCGATCGCGTCCCGCGCGAGCACGGCGCCGATCGGGACACCGCCGGCGAGGCCCTTCGCCAAACAAAGGATGTCGGGCTCCACGCCCTCCTGTTCGTAGGCGAAGAGCGTGCCCGTGCGGCCGTTGCCCGTCTGGATCTCGTCGAAGATCAGCAGCAGCTTGTTCTGGTCGCACCAGTCGCGCAGCCCGGCGAGGAAACCGGGGGCCGGCATGTTGACGCCGCCTTCGCCCTGGATCGGCTCGGCCAGGATCGCCACAGTCTTCGGCGTCGTGGCCGCCTTGACCGCTTCGAGGTCGTTCCAGGGCACGTGGCTGAAGCCAGGCGGTAGCGGCTCGAAGGGCTCGCGGTAGCGCAATGTGCCGGTGGCAGCCAGGGCGCCAATGGTGCGGCCGTGGAAGCCATCCTGGAAGGCGATGATTTCGTAGGCGCCGTCGCGGGTGTCCTTGCCCCAGCGGCGGGCGAGCT
>CAMAUF010000267.1 GCA_945861295.1 bacterium
GCAGCAGAGTTGGCTGCGCTGACTTGGGAGATGGCCCTCCGCACTGCTACACTCCGTTCCCGCGCCCGGATATCCGGGCCAATTCAAGGGACGGATCGAGGGGGAGCGGATGAAGCTCGCGTTTGTGGGTGGCACTGGCCCGGAAGGCCTCGGCATAGCCATGCGGATGGCCACGGCCGGGCATCAGGTAGCGATTGGTTCGCGGTCGACCGAACGGGGAGAAGAGGGCGCCGCCAAGGTGCGCGAGGCTGTGCCCTCAGCGGTCGCGACCGGTGGGGCGAACGCGGATGTCGTCGCCGACGCCGAGGTGGTTTTCCTCACCTTCCCCTATTCGGGTCAACAGGCGACGCTTGAGGCCTTGGGGAGCGCGCTCGATGGCAAGATCGTGTGCAACGTCGTGGCGCCGCTCGAGTTCCAACAGGGCGTCGGCGCTGTCGCCGTCAACGTCCCCGGCAACAGCGCGCTTCAGGAATCGATGGCGCAGCTGCCGAACGCTCGGCTCGTTTCCGCCTTTCAGAATATGAGCGCCGAGGAACTCCAGCATCTCGACCACCCGATCGAGGCGGATGTCCTCGTCTGTGGGCGTGATGTCGAAGCGAAACAGGCCGTCATCGCCCTGGCCAACCAGATCGCTGGCGTCCGCGGGATCGATGCCGGCGGCCCCTCCCAAAGCCGCTACGTCGAAATGCTGACCTCGCTGCTGATCAACTTGAACCGGAAGCATAAGACGCAGTCGAGCATCCGGATCGTGGGCCTGTAGGCATGGCTATCGCGAAAAATGGTGGCGTCTCGATCTGGTATGAGGCGTTCGGCGAAGGCCCGCCGCTCGTCCTCGTCTACGGGATCGGGGCGAACAGCCGCCGCTGGTGGCCGCAATTCCCGGCGCTGCTCGCAAAGCGCCACCGCGTGATCGTGCTCGACAACCGGGGCGTGGGCCGAAGCGATAAGCCGAGCGAACCCTGGGAGGCCGCCGACATGGCCGCCGACATCCAGGCCGTCGTCCAAGCCACCGGGCTCGATACGTTCCATTTGCTGGGCTGCTCGCTCGGCTCGCTCATCGTCCGCTACTACGCCGCCCAGTACGGCGATCGGCTGCGCTCGCTGAGCTTGCTGTGCCCGCCGAACGGCACGCCGGCCACCCCGGAGGATATGAAGCTCGGCATCCTCTGGGATCCGGAGCTGCCGCGGGTCGAAAACGAACGGCGCTCCTGGCCTGTAGTGCACCCGGAGGCGTGGGCGAGCGAGCACGAGGCCGAATTGCTCGCCGATTTCGCGCTTTCCGAATCCGAGCGCACGCCGGGCCGGACCTTCTTCTTTCAGATGAAGGCGACCGGCGGCGCTGGCGACCCAAACCCGGCGCTCAACCGCTTCGATTGGCCCGTCCTCGTGTTGCACGGCAGTATTGACCGGCTCGTGCCGCCGAAGAACGCGGAGACGCTGCACGCCGCTGTGCCGCGGTCCGAATTACGCTGGCTCGAGGGCGCGAGCCACAGCTTCTGGCAGCATGACCCCGAGGGTACGGCAGCAGCTGTCCTCGATTTCGTGGGGCGTGCGGAACAGACATGGAGGGATCTCTAGATGGCTGGAATTTCGATCTTCCCGGTGCCGGGCATGCCCGAAATCACCAAAGGCGCGGACCTGCCGAAAATGGCGGTCGACGCCGCCGCGGCCGCTGGGACACCGCTGCGTTCCGGCGACGTCGTCATCGTGACTTCGAAGATTGTCTCGAAGGCGGAGGGGCGCGTCGTCGAACTCGCCACCGTCGAAGTCTCCGAGTTTTCGCGCCGTTACGCCGAAAAGTGGGAGAAAGAGCCCGCCATCATCGAACTTGTCCTGCGGGAGGCGAAGCGCGTCGTGAGGCAGCTCGGCCCCGTCCTCATTACCGAAACGCACCACGGCTTCGTCTGCGCCAACAGCGGCGTCGATCAGTCGAGCTCGGGCGGCCACGGTCTCGCGGTCTTGCTGCCCGTCGACCCGGACGGCTCGGCCAAGGGAATGCGCGCGCGCTTCAAGGAGCTTGGCCTCGATGTCGCGGTGATCGTCTCGGACACGTTCGGCCGGCCGTGGCGCGAAGGCCAGACGGATATCGCGATCGGCATCTCCGGCATGGACCCGCTGCTCAGCTATATCGGTCAGGTCGACCCGCACGGCCATGTCTTCCGCGTCCAAGTGCTCTCCCACGCCGACGAGTTGGCGGGCGCCGCTGAGCTGGTCAAGGGCAACATCAGCCGCGTCCCGGTCGCGGTCATTCGCGGCCACGCCTGGGAGCCCAACGAAGAGGCGACGATGCGCAGCGTCATCCGCGACAGCGAGCGCGACCTCTTCCGCTGAGCGGTTGCGCTACGAGGGGATGACGGTCACGACCACGCTGCTCGCTCGCGCGGCCTGTTCGCGGTCGAAGGTGACCAGCGTCTGGCCGAGTTCCTGAGCCAACGCGACGTAGATGGCGTCGCAGCCGCGCAAGCCGTGGCGGTACGCCAGCTCGGCCGCGAGTTCGGCCAAGGCCGGGGTGATGGCCGCGAGCGTGATAAACCGCCGGTCACGGAGGACCGCCAATGCCGCCGCGGCGCGAGCTGGCTGGGCCTGGGTCCGGCCAAGCGCGGACGCGATTTCGGGTAGAATCAACGTCGGCGCCGAAAAGCGCTCGGGCCCGAGGCGGGCGACGTTATACCAGCGGGCGGCCGCCGTGTGCGAGGCGTCACCCTCGTTAAACAAGGCGGCTGTGAAGCTCGCATCGACGACTGGCATGCTACCGCCTTTGAGCAATCACCGCTTCGGAAAGGCTAAGGGGGCTGGTCCACCCTTCGGACACGTAAGCTGCCAGCGCCTCAATCTCCGCGATGTCGTAAGGTGGCTCGTCCGTCTCGGGTTCTGAGAGCAGGCCCTTGCGCGTCTCAAGAGCGATGGGCGGTGCGATCCCTGTGATCCGAGCGGCCGGGACGCCGCCTATGGTGACCACCACATCGTTGCCGTCCCGCCAGACGCTGTCGATGACCTCGTTGGCGGTTGCGCCCAACTCGTCCACTTCGATCGTCCGCATATCCACAACGCTCGCACTCTCGCGGGCGCGCGTCAATCGTCCGCCTCTTCAGCTCAGCCGCGCGGGTTGGAGGGATGGCCGTCGCGCCTGCGGCCGGCCCTTCCCTCCCGGCCCGTTCGCCCCGTAGGATGCGCGCTGCCAGTCCAATCTTTAACGCACGGATCTCGGGAGGGTTCACATGACAGTCTCGCTCGCCGGACAAGTTGCCGCCGTTTCGGGCGGCGGGCGCGGCCTTGGCCGGGCCTACGCGCTCGACCTCGCGGCGCACGGCGCCAAGGTCCTCGTCAACGACAACGGCTGCGACCTCACCGGCCGCGGCGAAGATTCGAGCCCCGCTGATGAAGTGGTCGCCGCGATCAAGGCGGCCGGCGGCGAAGCGGTCGCCAGCTACGCCGACGTCGGCTCGGACGACGGCGCCTACAGCATCGTGCGGCTCGCGATGGACACGTGGGGCCGCCTCGACGCGATCGTCGCCAACGCCGGCATGCTGCGGGACTCCGCGCTCCACAACCTCAAGGAAGAGGATTGGGACGCCGTGCTCAAGACCCACCTGCGTGGGTGCTATGCCCTTATGCACCACGCATGGCCGGTCTTTCGTCAGCAGTCCTACGGTCGCGTCGTGCTCGCAACGTCGTCGGCCGGCCTCTACGGCAACTTCGGTCAAACGAACTACGGCTCCGCCAAAGCCGGCATGGTCGGCTTGATGAACGTTTCGAAGCTCGAAGGGGC
>CAMAUF010000268.1 GCA_945861295.1 bacterium
AGCCCTGCCTAAGGGCCGGGGTATGTCGGGCCGGGAGTCGCCTCAAGGGTCGCCCGATGAAGGGGCCTCACCCCTGCACCCGTTCCTCGCCCAACTGTTCGCTTTGGCAGAGGCCATACCGGTCGGGGAGCGGCCAGAGTTGCCACCTGTCGAACTTATCGACGAAGTCGTTTACCGGCGCCGTCCCGTGCGATGAGTTCACTCCTCTTCGTCGACACCTGGTTCTGGGTCGCCACTCTGAACCCACGCGACGCCTGGCATGACTTTGCGCGGGGAGAGGCTCAGCGCCGGTTCGACGACCGTCTCGTAACCAGTGAGGAGGTCTTGTCGGAGGTCCTCGCCTACTTCGCCGAGGGTGGAGCTTTCCTACGCGAGGTGGCAACGACCGCCGTGCGAGGAATGTTCAGGTCGCCACTGATCGAGGTTGAGCGGCAGAGCCACGCATCGTTCCTCGCGGGCCTGGAACTCTACGAGCAGCGCCTCGATAAGGGCTACAGCCTCGTCGATTGCGTCTCGATGGTCACCATGCGCCGACTGGGCATCACGGAAGTCCTCACGGGTGACCGCCATTTCGCCCAAGAAGGCTTCATCACACTCTTCTGAGCGGCTCGGCGGGGCGAGCGTGGGTGGCGGCGACCTGTTGGCCCGCCGTGCTGGGACGATGTTGGATGGGAACGGAGCGCCGCCATCCCAGACGAACATCGCCCCGTCCGGCCGGCCGCGGCCCTCCCGCTCAAGGCGCGGCCCATGGCCGAGACCGGCGGGCTTCCGGCGGTTGGCGCACGCGTGCTCGGGTTCATCTGTTTGACCGAGGCCATCCTCGTTGGGCTGCTGACCTTGGGGGTCGTGGGTCTCCTTGTGGGGCTCCTTCTTTTGGAGTTCGCTTTCGGGTCGCCACCTTTGCTGACTTGGTTCTTGCTTGAAGTGGCGGTGTTCTTGGTCGGGCTCGTCGCGTGCTTTGCCCTGCATCGCGCAGGCAAGTGGTTGACGGCGAAGGCCACCTCCGCCGGAGGGCCGAGCGCAATCGCGGTCCCCGATACCCTCGGGGGGATCGGCCTCGCTGTCGAGTTCGTCGTCGCCGTCTGGCGATTTTGGCAGTTCCTCAACCGGGCGAGTTGGCTGCAGGGGCCGCGCGTCACGAAAGCCTGCCTGTTCATTGCCAGCGCCGTGTGCTTCGGAGGCGCGGCCGCCGCGTACTGGATCCAGGATGGCCCGCCGTCCACGGTGATGGTGGCGATCAGCGCGGGTTTGGCGGTGCAGGGCGTGATCATGGGAACCTATGCGATCCTGGCGCTGCGTGGCTACGAGCCGGGCCGAGTCCCCGGAGTCAGGTAAGCCCACCGTCGCCGATGTTCACGACCGACGACGGGATGCGCTCTCCAAAAGCGACCGAAGCCGCGCCAGCAGCGCGGTGCACCGTGACCGTGCGCGCGACGGGGTCGACAATCCACACCTCACTCACGCCAACCGCGAGGTAAATCGGGAGTTTGTGGGCGAGGTCGAACGCCCGCGTTGACGGCGAAAGCACCTCGACGACGAGGTCGGGGACGCCCTCGACACCGCGATCGCTCAGGATCGCTTCACGGCCGGGCACGACGTAGACGATGTCCGGCTCGAATCCGATGCTCGCGCTCAAGGCTGTCCCGAGGGGCGCGATGCCGGCGAAGCCGCCGTGTTGGAGAGTCAGCTGATCGAGGCGCGAGGCGAGTCTGAGCGTGAGCTTCTGGTGTAGGAGCGTGGGTGGAGGCACGACAAACAACACCCCGTCGAGGAGTTCGTACTGGCGCCCATCATCGGGGAGCGTCCACCATTCCTCGGTTGTGAGGGGCGCGGCCGGGTCAACGTAAAGGCACGGCGCGATCACGGGCCGGGCGACGGCTTCGAGCACCATCGACGTAGTATAGCGCCCCCGCCACCAGTAGGCCGTCCGGTTGACGCGCCCGCCCCACATGCGTAGATTTCGCCCTCGTATGGCCAGACACCTCGAAGGCAAAGTCGCGATCATCACGGGCGCAGCCGGCGGCATCGGCTCGGCGCTCTCCTCCACATTCGCGGCCCAGGGCGCGAAGCTCGTCCTCACCGATACCGGCGGCGATGTCGAAGGGCGCGTCATGGACACGTCGCGCCTCGATGCCTTGGTGGCACGGGTCAAAGGCGCCGGGGGCGAGGCAATCGGCACGGCTGGCGACATCGCGAATATGGATTACGCCGAGAGCGTCGTCCGCCTCGCGCTCGAAACCTACGGCAAGATCGATGCGCTTGTCTGCGTCCATGGCATCCTCCGCGAACGCATGATCTTCAACATGCTCGAAGAAGAATGGGACGAGGTCGTCCGCGTCCACCTCAAGGGCTGCTTCGCGATCACGAAGTTCGCCTCTATCTACTGGCGCACCTCCATGAACGGCGGCCGGATCATCTACTTCACCTCCGATGCTGGCGTCTTTGGCAGCGCTGGCCAGCCGAACTACTCCGCGGCTCACGCCGGCAAGCTCGGCCTCATGCGTTCGAACGCAGGCGCGCTGAAGAAGTACAACGTCACCTGCAACTGCATCGCGCCGGCGGCTTCGACCCGGATGACCGACCGCGGCCGCACGGTCGACCGGGACACCCCGCCGCCCAGCGAGAGCGCCGCCGGCACCGACCGCGACCCGGCCGCCATCGCCCCGATCGCCGTCTGGCTCGCCAGCGACGATGGCGGTGCCGTCACCGGCCGCATCTTTGGCGCCGCGGGCCACCGGATCAGCGTCTACAACGAGCCCGTCCAGGAGCGCGCGCTGTTCGGTTCGAAGCCGATGTTCGATATCGATTGGCTCTTCGACAACTGGGACAAGACGATGGGCCAGGATCGCCTGTTCGCGCTCCCGCGGCGGCTCGCCACGCCCGGCCAGGCGCAGGGTTAGGCCGATGCCCGCGCCGCTCGACGGCATCCGCGTCCTCGATCTCGGCCTCGGCCCAGCTGCCGGCATGGCGACGATGGTCTTCGCCGATTTCGGCGCCGAAGTCATCAAAGTAGAACCGCCCGGCGGCGACGCCTTTCGCTCGCTCGCCAACGCCCCCCTTTGGCTCCGCGGAAAAAAGAGCGTCGTCATCGACCTGACGACGGACGACGGTCGCGCCGAAATCGGCCGGATCGCCGCCGCCGCCGACATACTGGTGACGACGCAGCTCGAAGCCAAAGCCGCCACCCTCGGGCACAGCTACCAGGCGCTTTCGTCCGCAAACACGGGCCTCGTCTATGTCCGCCTCACCGGCTTCGGGCCGAAGGGGCCGTACGCGGACTATCCCGGCTACGAAGGCATCGTCGCCGCGAAGTCAGGCCGCATGCGGATGTTCGGCGACATCGCCGCCCGGCCAGGCCCGGGCTTTGAGGCGGTCCAGGCTGGGATGCACGCCGCATCCCAGTCCGCCATCACCGGCACGCTGGCCGCCCTGTTTGAACGCGAGACCAGCGGCCGCGGCCAGCTCGTCGAGACGAGTTTGCTCCAAGCCATGCAGCCCTACGACCTGCTCGCGCTCCTGCGCAGCCAGCTCGCCCGCCGCATGCCCGAGGCGTTTCCCGGCAACCCGCTCGACCCAGCGCTGCGCGTTCCGACCCTCAACTACCATCCGCTGCCGACCAAGGACGGCCGCTGGCTGCAGATGGGCAATCTGCTTCAACACCTCTTCGATAACTACCTCATGGCCGCCGGGCTGGAAGACGCGTTTGGCGACGAACGGTACGCCGGCCCGCCCGCGCTGTGGGCGCTCGAAGACCGCGAGGCTTTCC
>CAMAUF010000269.1 GCA_945861295.1 bacterium
CGATGCGGGTGACGCGGTCGAGGTCGCCGATTTCGGCCTTGAGGGAGGCGAGCAGGTTGATCGCGACGCTGCGTGCCGCCGCGTACCCCTCTTCGATGCTGAGGTCGCGGCCCACTTTGCCGGTGCGGGTGTCGCGGTGGGGGCCGTGCCCCGAGAGGAAGACGAGATTGCCGGTCGTCACGGCGCGGACGTAGTTCGCGACCGGCGCGGGGGCGTCCGGCAACTCGATCCCCAATTCGCGGAGTTTCTCTTCGGCACTCATCGTGGCGTTCCTTTGCGAGCTTAATCGAGGTGAAGGATGACCTGATCCTCGTCCACGGTGTCGCCGGGCGCAATCAAAATGGCTGCGACGATGCCGGCTGCGGGCGATTCAACCGGTATCTCCATCTTCATCGATTCGAGGATGAGAATCTCCTGCCCCTCGGAGACGGCGTCGCCGACCGCGACCATGATCTCTTTGATTGCGCCAGCCATGGGGGAAGGGACGGCAACGCGGGCCATACGTGCTCCTGCCGGGGCGTCCGGTGTTGCCTGGAGTGTAGGCCGGCCATGCCGGTTGACGCCACGGCTTCCGTCCGGCTGTCGCTGACGCGGCAAAGAAACGGCGCCCGTCGGTCCGCGCCGCGGGGAGGCCACGGACCAACGGACGCCTTGCCCGCCGAGGGGTCGAGCCCAAGCGGACTACGGCCGGGGCCGGCTTAGACCCGGCGGTGAGCGGCTAACAAGAGGCGGGGGCCCCGGCTTTCCGATTTCACCGCTGGTACGTTTCATGCGCCGCTCGCCCATGCGCCCGTGGGCTGCGCCGCCACCAGCGACGCGACAGTAGCCGCGATGACAAGCGCGGCGAAACCCGCTTATGACGCGTGCGCCGTTCCTTGACGAAGCCTAGAGCTTCGTGCGGGCCTTATGGTGGACGGCCCGCCAGAGTGTGGCCATACTCACCCGCCATGCCTGATCTCAGTTCGTCACCCCGGGCGGGCGCGGCGGCGCGCTATGCGACCGATGTCCTTGTCGTCGGCGGCGGAATCGCTGGCCTCAGCGCCGCCATCAGCGCGCGTGAAGCGGGCGCCGCCGTCATCCTCATCGAGAAGGCGCCGCGCGATCAGCGCGGCGGCAACACGCGCTTCGCCGATGCCCAGATGCGCTTCCCCCACGAAGCCGACGAGTTCGGCACGCGTGACTACACCGCCGACCAGATGTTCGCCGACCTGATGCGCATCTCCCGGGGCCGCGCCAACGAAGCGCTCATTCGCACCCTCTGCGACAACGCCCGCGCGACCGCCGAATGGCTGACCGCGATGGGCCTCGAATGGGAGCAAGGCTACCCGCACACCGCCGGCTATCGGCGAAGTCCCAAGTCGGGGGGCCAGGGCCTAGTCGACCTGCTCTTCCGGCGGTTCGACGGCATGGGCGGCGTCGTCAGCTACGAAACGGCCGCCGTCAGCCTCATCGTGGATGAACAGCGCCGCGTCGCCGGCGTGCGTTGCCATTCGCCGGAGGGCGTGGTCGACATCGAAGCGTCCGGCGGCGTCATCCTCGCCTGCGGCGGATTTCAGGCGAACGTGGAGATGCGCGTCCGCTACCTCGGCCGATTCGCCGATTCGCTCATCCTCCGGGGCAGCCGCTACAACACCGGCGACGGCCTGAACATGGCGATGGCGGCCGGCGCGGCGCCCGCTGGCCAATGGGGCGACTACCACTCAGCCGTCCTCGATGCCCGTTCGCCGAAGATCGAGTGCGGCGTTACGGCGCTCTACAACTACCAGATGGGCATCTTCGTCGACCACCAGGGCCGTCGCTTCCTCGATGAGGGCGAGGATTTTCGTGACCACACCTATGTGAAGTTCTCCAAGTTCATCGTCGAGCAGGCTGGCGGCGAAGCCTGGTGCATCTTCGACCAACAGGCCTACCAGCGCGAGGAGTTCGCGCGCGCCTGGCGCCCGGTCGGCCCGCCGGTGTTGGCCGAGACGATCGAAGACCTCGCCCGCCGGATCGACGTGCCGGAGGCGAACTTGGTCGAGACCATGACGGGCTTCAACGCGGCGATCCAGCCCGGCGCCTACGACCTCGATCAACTGGATGGCAAGCGCACGCTTGGGATCACGCCTCCGAAAAGCAACTGGGCCCTGCCGCTGGACCAGCCGCCGTACGTGGCCATCCCGGTGACGGGCGGGATCACGTTCACCTTCGGCGGGCTCAGGTGCGACACCTTGGCCCGTGTGATCGATACGCGCGGCACCGTGATGGACGGCCTCTACGCGGCGGGCGAGCCGATGGGCGAGATCTTCTACTACAACTATCCCGGCGCGAGTTCGGTCATTCGGGGGGCCGTCTTCGGCCGGATCGCGGGGCGTGACGCGGCCGGGCGGCGGGCGTGAGCGAGGAGCTGGAGGCTGTAGTGGATGCCATCTGCAAGGCCGCCCGATTCGATCTTCACGTGATATATGCGAGTCCCGAACAGATGACCCGCGGCGTTCGCGAAGTAAACGCCCTGGCCGCCGGCGAACGGCTGAGTGAGCTTCAGGCGAACGCACTCAAGGAAAACGTCCGGCGCGCGATGGTCCGCACGGCTGCGCGGGGCTTTCTGCCGTCCATTGCTGCGCAAGCCAGCCTGCACCGATGGCTTTTTCTGCGGCAAGCCTCTCCCGAGGCCGCCAGCGCTTTCCTTGCTGTTGTAGGCTATGTTGGATTGCCTGCCCCGGGCTGGGCAGCCCAGGAGCCGCCTTGATGATTCTCACCTTGCCAACCGCTGAGACAGCCCTCGTCGACGGGTTAGCGGCGCCGGACCTTCGAAGCCGCATCTCGTTTCCTGCACCGTTAGGTCAGTTCACTGTAGGCCCTGGAATCCTCATCAAAGCTGCCGATGGCGGCTTCGTCGCGGAGTTCCTGCTCTGGGATTCCGCCGACTCTATCGATTGCAGGATGCCGTTTCGAGCCCTCCTTCGGGCCGATCTTTCCGACCAACGGTGGCGGATAACCGCCATTGAGTCCCAATGCCCGAGTTGCTTTGGCGTGGGCGTGCTCGACGATGACGGGCCGCGCCTCTGTGACACCTGCGGCGCGACGGGATGGGGCGTGGCCGAGGTGATCGAGCGAACCGGCGAAAGTCAGCCGGCCATCGCACCGGATGCATCGGCCCAGCACCCCCACCGTTGGCGTTTGGGCGACATTCCGCGAGGCGGACCCACCGCCCGCGGGAAGTGCGTTATCTGTGGGATCGAGCAACCGTTCGAGAATTGGCTTTTCGCAACGGAGGTCGCTGCGCTGCCGGGCCCGTCGTCCGATCTGTCGGCAGTTCGAGCTGGATAGACCCCATGCCGATTGACCTGTGGTGGGTGGCCTCGCCCGGGAAGGGCCGCGTCGGCCTCGTGCAGCGGCCCCGCGGCGGCGATTGGTTGCCTCAGGACATGACCTGGCTACGCGCCGAGGGCGTCGATGTCATCGTCTCCGCCTTGCAGGACCAGGAGATCCGGGGAACGCACCTCGAACATCAGGGTCATCACGCAGCCGCCAACAAGGTCGAATATGTTCGCCTGCCGATCGGCAACATGCTCACGCCCCTGCCGGCCATAGTGCCGGGCCTGCGGGCCCTCGCCGGGCGGGTCGCGGCCGGCGAATCCGTGGTCGCACACTGCTTCGCCTGCGTCGGCCGTTCGCCCCTGATCGTCGCCTCACTGCTCGTCTTGCTCGGCGTCGAGGCCAACGAGGCCTGGCGGCGGGTCGAGGAGGCGCGCGGCCTGCCCGTGCCCGACACGCTCGCGC
>CAMAUF010000270.1 GCA_945861295.1 bacterium
AAGCCGGCCCGGGCCGCGATGCACGAATGACGATGGTGCGTCGCGTACGAGGTGGTCAGCAGGCCGCCCTCGTCGACCTCGCCCGCCAAGAAGACGCGCTCCCAGGGCACAAACACGTCCTCGAAGATGACCGCGCCCGTGGATTGGCCGTAGCGGCCCGAGAAGGTGGCCGACGGTTCGCCCGGTCGACCGGCCGGCCGCGCCACGATCGTCACGCCGGGCGCGTCGACTGGGACGGCGCAGCAGACGGCGAAGTCGGCGTCCTCCGGCGTCATGGTTCGGCAGGGCATGACCAGGAACTCGTGGACGTAGGGGGCGGCGGTCACGATCGCCTTCGTCCCCCGGATGACAATGCCGTCGGTCCGGCGCGCGCTGATGTGGACGTAGACGTCGGGGTTCGCCTGCGCGCCGGGCCGCTTCGAACGGTCGCCTTTCGCGTCGGTCATCGCGATCCCGAGCGTAAGGTCCTCGGTCTGGACGCGGTCGAGGTAGGCGAGGAAGCGCTGGTGGTACTGCGTGCCATGGTTGGCGTCGGCGCGAAAGGTGGCCTGAAAGATGCCGTTCGCCGCGTCTTTCGTCAGGTAACGCTGCGCGCAGCCCGACTCGCGGCAAACGAGCCGCACGGCCTCAAGCTTGGCGAGGAGGTCGGCGCTCGTCCGGTCGAGGGCCGTCATGCGGTTAACCAGGCGACCTGAAACGGGGTCGGGGACGGTCATGAGGTCGCGATGGCGTGGGTCGTGGGCGAAGTCGTAGGTGACGGCGATGGCGTTGATGCCCGGCGCCAACGCGGCGGAGTCGGCGACGCTATCGACGCGCACGCCATTAACGAACACACACGGCGCATAGCGGCGCAGAGAGTCGCGATAACCGTCGCCGGTGAGGAGCATGGGTGAACGCTAGCGGGCTCGGTCTGGGCTGGCAACCATACGAGAGTCGCGGGAGCCGGGTACTCCGGGCGGGACGAGGCACGGTCCGCCCGCCGGAGATGGCTCCACGCGGCGTTAGACGCGTATAACTGGTGCATGGCCACGGCTGGGACCTTGACGCTGCTATTCACCGACCTCGTTGGTTCGACAGAGATCCTGTCTCTCCTCGGTGAGGAGGGCGCGGAAAAGGTGCGTCGGGCCCACTTCTCTCTCTTGCGCGATGCCATCCAGGCGCATGGGGGGGAGGAAGTGAAGAACCTCGGCGACGGCCTCATGGTTGTCTTCGATAGCAGCCTGGCGGCGGTCGACTGCGCGGTGGCGATGCAGCAAGCAATTGCCAGGCACAATCGGCGAGCCGCGACGGTCCTGAGTGTCCGGATCGGAGTGAGCGTCGGTGAACCGGCCAGGGACGAGGGCGATTACTTCGGGACTCCGGTGGTCGAGGCGGCGCGCCTTTGCGGGAAAGCCTCCGGCGGCCAGGTGCTGGTTGCGGAGCTGGTCCGCCTCCTGGTGGGCGGACGCGGGGGGCACACGTTCCGCGGTGTTGGCGCCCTCGAACTCAAGGGTCTGCCCGAGCCGCTCGCCACGTGGGCCGTGGAATGGACCGCGCCCGAGGGAGGGGCCGCCGCTCGACTGTCTCTCCCGGCGGTCCTCGGCACGGTCGGCCGCACGGCCTTCGTGGGCCGCGAAGCGATCCTGTCACGGCTCCGTGAAGCCTGGGAGAGCGCCCGCGAGGGAAAGCGGTCGGCAGTGTTTTTGGCTGGCGAGCCCGGAATCGGTAAGACGCGGGCCGCCTCCGAATTCGTGCGCGAACTCCATGCGGCGGGCGCGACCGTGTTGTTCGGGCGGTCGAACGAAGAGACGTTGCTTCCGTTTCAACCGTTCGTGGAGGCGCTGGGTGACTACGTGTTGGGGTTGGACGCGTATGAGCTACGTGAGCAGGTGACCGAGGCCGGTGCCGAGTTGGCGATGCTTGTTCCCAATCTCAGGCGCCGACCTCCCGGCAGTGCGGTCGCGCGTGCTATCGAGTTTGGCGCGGGCCGTCTATTTCGGAGGAGAGATTGGTCGTGCGGGCGAACTCGCCGGCGAGGCCGTCGCCCTGGCCCGTGCCGCGGGCGACGCCGACGCCGAAGTCGAGGCACTCGACGCACGTCGGACCGCGGTCTGGGGGCCCGACTGGCCGCGGGCCGACCGATTGGCGGCGGCCTATGAGTCGCTTGCAGCTGCCGAAGCCCGAGGCAACCTCGAAATCGCCCTGGAGGCGCGCAAATGGGTCGTGACCGCCGCGCTCGAAGGGGGCGACATGGCGACGGTCGATGCGCAAATCGAACTCTACGCACGCGATGCGGGCTCGCTGAAGCAGCCCACCTTCTCGTACTACACGCACGTCCTGCGGGCGATGAGGTCGATGATGGCCGGGGACTTCGAAGCAGCTGCAGGCGAAATCGCCACCACCCGGGCCTTCCTCGAACGGACCGACAACGGCAACGCCCGCATGCATTATCAGACCCAGTCGTTCTGGCTGGCCGTCCTTACCGGCGACTTCAGCGTCGTGGCGCCGTTCATCGACGAGGCCCGTGGCCGCTACGCTCCGTTCGGACCCTTCGTGGACATGCACGTCCTGGGAGTGGACGCCGTGCGGGGGACATGGGACCCGTCCGTGTTGACCGCTACGTTCGTGGCGTTCCCGCGCAACTTTCTCTGGTCGTGGGGGATGACGATCGCGGCCTCGCTCGCTGGACTCCTGGGTGACGCCGAGTCGAGCCGTCGCATCTATGGCCTGCTGCTCCCCCATGCGGCCGACATCGCGGTCACTGGACCGGCGGTCACGTGTGACGGCGCCCGTATGCATTATCTCGGGGTGATGGCGGCGGCCTTCGGCGAACTCGACCTCGCGGTCTCCCACATGGAGGACGCGATCATCATGAACGATCGGATTGGCGCTCGGCCGCTGGCGGCTCTGTCGCGCCAATCCCTCGCCGGCATCCTGTTGACCAGGGCGGGGGTGGCGGACTCCAGCCGAGCTGCCGAACTTGGGCGCGAGGCGTTGCGGGAGTCGCGGGCGCTGAGGATGGCGCCGCTCGAACGGCTGTCGGCTCAACTGCTCGATGCCCTCGAACCGGGGTAGCGGGTCTTTGCCGGTGAGGCTGGGACAACGCCAGCGGCTCGTCTCGTTGTCCACGGTCGATAGGGCATCAAGGGCATCACTCCCCTCCGGATCGGCTTGCCTGGCTCTGGTTGCAGCCTCAGGGCAATTCTTCCAGCCGCGACAAAATGTGCGCGACGATGCGGCCCGTGCGGTCCATGCCCGCGCTGCAGTGGACGAGGACAGGCTTCGGCAGCTCCTGGAAGGCTTGCCAGGCGTACTCGTACTGCTCCTGCGAGAACGGGTGCGTTTGCTGGTCCAGCGTGCCGATGTGGGCGACGGTAAAGCCGGCTGACTCGTACCGCCGGAGCAGGTTGCCGTGGTAGAGCCAGAGCTGGTCATCCGCCAGCAAGCACATGATCGAGGCGATGCCGAAGTCGCGCGTCTCAGCCAGCCAGCGTTCGGTCACGTCGTCCGGGACGCGATACTCGGGGCCAGACGTGAAGCCGGGCCGGGGGCTGGTCGCAAGAACGTTATCGATCACCCAATTCGGCATAAGGCGAGTGTCCCCAGATGGTGGGCAATAGGCAAATAGGCGCGGCCTTACCCGAGGGTCGCCAGCGCTTCCCGGATGGCGGCGGCCGCCCGCTCCTCGAAGCGCGCCGCCGAACGCAAGGCCATCGCGGCGGCGCGGCGCAGGCCGGGGACTTCGACGTTGCCGTGACCGCCGGCCGGGAACGGAAAGAG
>CAMAUF010000271.1 GCA_945861295.1 bacterium
CATGGTGACTTCGGGCTTGCATTACGCCTGGGAGGTCGCCAAGGAGCCCAAGCGCGAGTCGCCAGCCGGATTGCGCTACGGCCCGCTCTGGCAGAAGTACCTGGACTTTGTCGACGCCATGCAGACGCCGGCCGAACGCCGCTACCAACAGGTGCACCTCGGGCATTGCAGCTACCTCGTGCCCGAGGAGCGTCAGTTCGTCACACCCGAACTGATCCAGGCGGGGAGCCTGGCGGGCACGCCCGAACAGATCGTCGCCAAAATCCGCGCCGCCGAAGCAGGCGGCCTCACGCAAGTGATGCTCATGTCCGACGAAAAGCACGCTGTCCGCGTCATTCGCGACTTCGCCAACATGGTCTTCCCACTGCTCGAAGAGCGGCGCGGCATGGCCCGCATCCTCGGCCAACGGAGCCCCTGACCGAGCAGGTCCGATGCCGTCTCACCCTCGCCCACCGCAGCGGGTGAGGGCTGGGGTGAGGGCCTGCGGACCAAGGGCGTCCGCCACCGTTCAGCGCTCGTCGATGGTCACGGAGACGATCTTCGTCGGGCTGTTCGGGCGGTCGTTGCGGTCCTTAACGGCGCTTGCCATCGTGTCCACGACCGCTTCGCCGCTGGTCAGCTTGCCGAAGATCGTGTAGTTCGGCGGCAGCGCGTAGTCGGCGTGCATGATGAAGAACTGGCTGCCGTTCGTGTTCGGACCGGCGTTCGCCATCGCGAGGGTGCCGCGCGTGTACTTCTTGGTGACCTTTTCATCGGCGAACTTGTAGCCGGGCCCGCCGCTTCCCGTCCCGGTCGGGTCGCCGCCCTGGACCATGAATCCGCTGATGACGCGGTGGAAGATCACGTCCTTGTAGAACTCGTCCCGTGCGAGGAAGACGAAGTTGTTGACGGTCTTGGGCGCATCGCCGACGAATAACTCGGCGACCAGTGTGCCCGAGGTCGTCTCGATCGTCGCTGTGTACGTCTTTGCCGGGTCGACGACCATCTCGGGCGCCTTCGAATACTGCTTGGCCAAGGGGAAACTCCCGTGTGTTGTGCGGCCAGGGTACCTCAAGGCGGAGTACGGGACAGGCGCTCGGAACTCGCCTTACACCCGTTGTTCCTTGACGCCCTCTGGGACGATCGAGTCACTCGTCGAACCCAGCCACTCCTCCAGCCAACGCTCGCCGGCGCGATGCGGGAGCGCGGTGAGGATGTCGCGAGTGTGGGTGGGGTCATGGATAGCAATCGCCCACAGCAGGCCACCGAAGCGGACCTGGGACTTCGGGAGCGGGCCGAGCGTCTTGCGGTCGCCGCCATACGGGATCACGCGATCGAGGTCGGCGTCAGTCATCTTCACGATGGCGCGGGCCATAAAATCCCGGTGCGTGGCGGCGTCGGAGAGGAGCGCGTGGACGGACCAGCCGTCCCGCCCGCGGACGGCGGCCTCGTTCCACTCATCGATGTCGAACGGCTCCGGGTATGGCGCTTCGGGGGCCGGCGCGACCAGCCCGACCATCGCCGAGAAGTTGTGCGCGATCAGCGCGTCGATCGTCGCGAGATGCGCGATGTAGTCGCGCACGTTCCAGTGCGAACCGGGAATGACAGCCGCCAGTTCGTCCTCGCTCAGGCTATGGCAGAGGTGCTCGAACTGCGTCCGATGGCGCGCCAGTTCGTCGACGATCAGATGGCAACGAATGTTCATAGACACAGTATGGCCGAACCTGCGGCGGCAGTCCTGATCGCTAACCGAGCACTCCGTTCGCCGCCAACTCGGACGCGGCGGCGTCGCTGAAGCCGGCCTCGCGGAGCACATCCGCCGTGTGCTCGCCGAGTTCCGGCGCGGGGCCGCGTGCGCCCGTCGCGCTCCCAGCGATCACGAACGGTGTGTTCAGGGTCTGGAAGCGGCCATAGGTGGGGTGTTCGAGCGATGTGACCCAGCCCATTTCGCGCACCTGCGCGCTCGCGATGACCTCGGACAGCGCCGCGACGGGCGCCCAGATCAGCCCATGAGCGTCGAAGATCTCGCCCCAAGCCGCGAGGTCTTTCCCGGCGAAGATCGGGTCCAGTTCAGCAACCCAGGCGACGTTTCGCTCACGCAGTTCGTCCAACGTCGTCGCCCCGCTCCCGGGCTCCGCCCAGTCGGTGCGCCCGATGGCCTGGCAGAAGCGCGGCCAATAGCCCGGGAACGGCCGCGGCATCGCAAACTCGAACCAGCGCCCGTCGCGGCAGCGGTAATGGTTCGTGATCGGGTGACGCGGCGCGAGGCGGCTGGCGCGCTTGGGGTCGACGCCGCTGGCCAGCGCGGAGGCGTAGTCCGCCGCGATCGTCCACATCCCCGAGACCTGAAGCGTCGTCTCGACGAACTGGGCCTCGCCCGTGTTGTCGCGCAGGCGCAGGGCGGCGAGGGTGGCCGCGAGGAGGTTGAGCGACGTCGTGTGGTCGCCCTGGCCCGACCGGCAGTCCGCGGGCGGCTCCAGAGGTTCGCCGACGAGGCCCATGATCCCGCTGGCGGCCCAAAACGCGGCGTGGTCGAAGCCAGGGCGCCAAGCGTCAGGCCCATGGCTGCCGTAGCCGGTGAGCGAGGCGTAGACAACCCGGGGATTCGCCGCGCGGACCGCGTCGAAGGTTAAGCCGTATCGCTCGCGGCGCTCCGGCAACAGGTTCGTGATGAAGATATCGGCGCTGCGGACGAGGTCGAGGACGAGGGCTGTGCCGCCCTCGCGCTCGAGGTCGACCGTGATCGATCGCTTGCCCCGGTTGTCGAGCTGAAAGCTGTAGTTGGTGGCGAACGACACATCGAAGCCGATCTTGACGCTCGTCGCGCGATAGGCGTCACCGCCGGGCGGCTCGACTTTGATCACGTCGGCGCCCAGGTCGGCCATGAGCGCGGCCGCGGCCGGGGCCGCGAGCCAGTTGGCGACCTCGATGACGCGGATGCCGTCGAGGGGTGCGGGTGCGTTGGCCAACGAGTGCTCCTTCGCGCCTAGCTTCGCAATCGCCCGCAACGCAGGCAAGGCGTAGCTTCTCCCGCGTGGAAACGACTGGCTCGGCCGCGCCCTCACCGTGGGCCGGCTTGCGCGTCGTCGACCTCACGACGGCGATGGGCACGCTGGCCGTGCGCTTCCTCACCGGCTTCGGCGCCTTGGTCACCCGCGTCGTCCCGCCAGAAGGCGACCCGATGCGGCGGACGCCGCCCTTCGCCCGCGACCCCGGCGGCGAGCCTGTCAGTCTACCCTGGCTGCACCTCGCCCGCGGCCGGGATGAGGTCGCCCTCGACCTCGACAGCGCGGCCGGGCGAGCCGCTCTCGGGGCGCTGCTCGGCGACGCCGATGTCGTGGTCGAGTCGCAGGGGCCGGGCATCCTCAAGGGGCTCGGCCTCGATTACGACGACATCGGTCACCACTTCCCCAAGCTCGTCTGGACCTCCATCACTCCCTTCGGGCGGACCGGGCCAGCCGCCGGCTGGCAAGGGACCGACCTGATTGGCCTGGCCTCCGGCGGCCTCCTGAGTCTCTGCGGCGACCCGGATCGGCCGCCACTGCGCCCTTCAGTCGAGCAGGGCTACGTCCACGCCGGACTGCAGGCCCTGGCGGGGACGCTGGTCGCCCTCCACGCACGCAACCTCACGGGCCGGGGCCAACTCGTCGACGTCTCTATGCAAGAAGCGGTCGCCACCTGTCTCGGCAACGCGCGCCTCTTCTACGAATTCGAGGGCCTCGTCACGCGCCGGGCTGGCGGCGGGCGCGCCTACGGGGCAACGG
>CAMAUF010000272.1 GCA_945861295.1 bacterium
GTGCCGATGCCGCCCCGCTTGGCTTCGCCCAATTCGGCGACCGCGCGCGCTTTGGTCGCTGGCCAATCGAAACGCCACGGGTACCAGTAGTTCTCCTGGCCCATCGCCACGAGGACATGTTCGTGGCTGAGCGTCACCCCGAGCTGCGAGCCATCGATCGGCCCCAGGACCGTCTCCACCATCGCCATGATCTGCCTCCGCTGGACGAGTTGTCGCGCATTCTACGCGCGATTGACGACGCCGGAGACGCGCTCGGCGTGCACACGGATGATGACGCGGCCATCGGCCTGGAGCTTCTCCACGAAGCCCTCGGGCGGCTGCCAGGTTGGGTCGCTGCGCATGACCCGGTTGAGCGCGACGTGCCCGGGGCCGATGTCGCCGTCGTCGATTGTCGCCGTGCCTTCGATGCTGACGAACCGGTAGGGCGCTCCCTCGTCGAGCACGGTGACGGCGACCCGGTTGTCGTTGCGGAGCGTCTTCGCCTTGAGGCGGCCGGCCGTTGTGCTGAAGGCGATGACGTCGCCCTCGCGGAAGTAGAAGATGACGGAGTTCGTGGGGCTGCCGTCTTTACGCAGGGTCGTGACCGTGCCCGACTTCATCGCGGTGACAAACGCATCCTGTTCAGGTGTGCCGAGCATTGGTTGTGTCTCCTGGGTGTTGTCGGCCCATCCTACGCGTCGCGTGGCTCTTTCGCCGTCGGTCCGGACATGGTGGAATGCGGCGACAAACGTAGGAGGCACTCCGAACCATGGCCAGCCAAGAATCCCAGATGCTCATCGAAATGCTCCGCAGCCGCGAAGCGTCCGCTACGACGCCGACCGTGGCGGAGCAGCGCGCCGGCTACGAAGCCATGACCGCGGCTTCGCCGTTGGTCGAAGGCACGACGGTCGAGAAAACGACAGCCGGCGGCGTGCCCTGCGAGTTTGTCGTCGCGCCCGGCGCCGACCCGTCGCGGGTGGTCGTGTACTTGCATGGCGGCGGCTACGTGATTGGCTCCGCGGCTTCGCACCGGGAGTTGGCCAGCCGGGTCAGCGCCGCCACCGGCGCGCGCGTGCTTACGGTCGATTACCGGCTTGCGCCGGAGCATCCGTTCCCGGCCGCCGTCGAGGATGCGACGTTCGCATACCAGTCGCTGATCGAGTCGGGCTACGCGCCTTCGCGTCTTGCGATCGGCGGCGATTCGGCCGGGGGTGGGCTCACCGCGGCGACGTTGCTCTCGATCAGAGATCGGGGCCTGCCGCAGCCTGCCTGTGCCGTCCTCATCTCGCCCTGGACGGACCTCACGATGTCCGGCCCTTCGATCACGGACCGCGCCGCAATGGACCCGATCGTCGCTGACGCCGGGATCCAGTCCATGGCGGCGGACTATCTGGGCGGGCAGGACGCCAAGTCGCCGTTGGCATCGCCCCTCTTCGCGGACCTCACCGGCCTGCCGCCGTTGCTTATCCAGGTCGGGACCTTCGAGATCCTCTACGACGACGCGACCCGCTTCCATGAAGCGGCGCTCAGGGCGGGCATCGAAAGCGCGTTCGAGCCGTACGAGGGCCAAGTCCATGTCTTCCAGCAGTTCGGCCCGGGCCTGCCGGAGTCCGTCGCGGCTCTCGCCAGCATCGGCACGTTCGTGAAAGCGAAGATGGGGTAACCTGCTCGACGATCGGCTCCGCGCCCAAGCCAACCGAGAGGGAGTCACTCCATGCCCAGTCCAGAATCTATCGCACTCATCCCCGTGATCCGCGAACAGGGCCTCGGCCCGCTCAACGTCGAAGCTCAGCGGGAGAACTCGAACCTCGGCAACGGCGCCGTGGCGCTGGTCGAAGGCACAACCGTGGAAGCGACCACCTCGGGCGGCGTGCCAGGCGAGTTCGTCGTCGCCCCTGGCGCGGATGCCGCGAAGGTCGTCCTGTATTTTCACGGCGGTGGCTACGTCATGGGCTCGCCCGAAGGCCACCGCGCGTTCACCAGCCGGCTCAGCCAGGCGACGGGCGCGCGCGTCCTCAGCATGGATTACCGGCTCGCGCCGGAGCACCCGTTTCCGGCGGCCGTGCAAGACGGCATCTTCGCGTACCAGGCCCTGATCGAGTCGGGCTACGCGCCCGGCAACGTCGCCATTGCGGGCGATTCAGCGGGCGGCGGGCTGACCTTCGCGACGCTGCTTTCGATCAAGGACCGCGGCCTGCCGATGCCGTCATGCGCCGTCGGCCTCTCGCCGTGGACGGACTTGACGATTTCTGGGCCGTCGATCATGGGCCGCGCCGATATCGACCCTCTGCTGACGGGGATGGCGGTGCAGTGGTTCGCGAACCAATACGTGACGCGGGAACAGGCGCCCGACCCCTTCGCGTCGCCGCTGTTTGGTGACTTGACGGGCTTCCCGCCGCTGCTGATCCAAGTCGGCACGCTGGAGATCCTCTACGACGACTCGTCGCGCTTTGCCGAGGCTGCGGTGAAAGCGGGCGTGCAGTGCACCTTCGAGCCGTACGAGGGCCAGATCCACGTCTTCCAAGCGCTGGCCCCGCACCTGCCCGAGACGGCGCAGGCCGTCGCGAGCATCGGCGCCTTCGTGAAAGCGAAAATGGGCGCGTAGCGCGGCCTATTCCGCTGGATCGGGGCCGGCGCCGACCAGCGCCAGCTTTCTGGCGCCCTCGTTGCGAGGCGGCATGGACAGCGTCGAGGCCCTCCCCGTTGTCAAGACTGTTTACCAGGCCTGTGCGTTTCTCCCGGATCTTGCACGGCGCCCCGTATCCCCACGAGCGCCCGCTGCGCTGATTGCGTGACGACCATTTGTCGTCAAGGGGCGCTCGTTTCAATGAACCTCAGGAAGATGAACTTCGGGAAGAAATTCGTGGGCCGGATGGCCCTCCTGGTTGCGCTCGTCGGCGTGGGGCTGGGGGCGGCCTCCCTCCAGCAGGCGCGTCCCGCGGCGGCGTTCGACGACGGGAGCGGCAGAGAGTGGCGTCAGCTCTATGAAACCACGTACCTGAGATGGGATGCCGTCGCCACCGTCTGCCCGCAAGATGGCGTCACCGCCTGCACGGGCGCGGTCGGCGGCAAGGACCTCACCGGCTGGGTTTGGGCGACGGCCGACCAGGTCGGCGCGCTGATGGCGCCGTACGGCACAGGTTTCGGCGGCGGCGTCGGGTTCCTCGACGTCATGCGCTGGACGGGCTACCAGTCGACGACCTACTCCTACGCCGAATGGACGTACGGCTGGACCTCCTCCAAGGATGCCGATGGCTACCCGATCGGGGGCGGCGCTAGCTACGGCTACTGGCCGCCGGCCGGCGGCGTCGGCCTGGGGCCTGTCGCTTCGACCACAGAAGTCAACCAGTATCGCGGCGTCTTCCTCTGGCGTGACGCCAGCGCCGACTGGACGCCCCCCATCATCACGCCAACCATCACCGGCACGCTGGGCAACAACGGCTGGTACCGTTCCAACGTTGGCCTGACCTGGAGCGTCGTCGACGCCGAGCCGGCCATCGTCTCACAGACCGGGTGCGAGCCCGCGACCGTGAACGCCGACACCGCCGGCGTCTCCTTCACCTGCCAGGCAGCCTCCCAGAAGGCCAGCGCCAGCGCGACCGTCACGATCAAGCGCGACGCGACGGCCCCGAGCATGACCTGCGCCACGCCGGCGCCTGTCTTCCAGCTCGGCCAACAATTGGCGCTCGTGAGCGCGAACGTGACCGACGCGATGTCCGGCCCCGCCGCGACCACCGTCTCGGC
>CAMAUF010000273.1 GCA_945861295.1 bacterium
CGCGCCCTCGATCGCTAGCCCGTCGAGGACGAGCTGGACCTCGTGGCCGAGGACGAAGCCGGTCTGCCGGTGCGCGTCCGATTCGGGCGCAGATGCGGTCGGCTTCGGGGCGCCAGTTGGCGCCGGCGTGATGCGTGGCGGGGAGACGCGATAGGCCATAGCGGTCAGTCCCGGTTCATCGCCGCCTGGTAACCGCGGATCGCGGGGTCGTCGAACCAGGCTTCGAGTTCGGGCGTCACCGCTTCGGGGAGCGCGCGGACCATGTCGACGACGTGCATCGGGTCGTGCTTGTTCCAACCGCGCAGGTAATCGACGAGCCGGACCGACGACGCGGCCCGTTTCGAGTCGCCGCCGAAGGCCATGGCTTTCTGGAGGTCCTCCGCCGTCAACGCGGCGAGGTGGCCGCGCAAGACGGCTCGCGTCTCCGCCATCTCCTCGATCACCCGTTCGAGCGGCCACGTCCGGCGTTCCGCGACTTGGGCGTCGTTCCAGGGGTCGATCCCGGCCGCGGCCGCCCCGAAGCCCGTGGCTTTGACGCCGTGCATCCCTTGAAACATGCCGCCGACGGGGCCGTCGATCGTGCCGAGGTGGGCGACGAAATCACGCACCACCCAGCTGCTGCGCGGCACGGCCCGCACGAGCTGTTCCTCCGAGAGCGACCGGCAGAACGAAACATATCGTTCGCGGTGGGCGTCGAGTTCTTCGATGACAGCGGCGACATCTGGGTCCATGGGTGTCCTAACCTTTCTTGGCGAGCCCGGTGGGCGTCTTGCGGGATTTGGGCAGTTTGCGCTTTTTTGGCGCCTTCGTACGCTCGCGGAGCGTGGCGAGCAAGGTCGCACGCCGCGCCGTCCACTCCGGGTCTTCCGGGAAGCGCTGGAAGAGGATCCAGTCTAGCGTCAGCGGGTCGTCGAGGAGTTCTGGGAGCGCCGCCGCGAAGGCGAGCACGCCGCGGGCGATGACGCCGCTGAGTTGGACGCACTCGGCGGCCTGCGAGGCGTCCCAGATCAGCCCAGACGGCAGCCGGCCCGCTTCGCCCATCGGCGCTGACAAGGCTTGGGTGATGGCGCGCCTCGCGGCCATGGCCGCGGTCGCGAGTTCCGGGGCCGGTAATTCGGCGACCGTCACCTCAGCAATCGCGGCAGGGCCAGCCAGGCGCTCGGCTTCGGCGCGAAGGGACGTCACGATCGCGGCGACGGCCTCACGGGCGCTCGCCCCGCCAGCGGGGGCCGCGCTCAGCCGTTCCTCTGGGACTTCCGTCAGCAGATCAATCAGGTGCGCGCCATCGATCACGAGCCGGTCGAGGGCGGCCCGGACGGCCGGCGTAGCCGCCGGCGGCACGAGGGGATGTCTAGTGGCGGCCACGGGTGCTCCGGCGCCGGTCGGCGCGGGCGGGCCGCGTCGGCCGTGCATCTTCGCGTGGCGCTCGCGGGCCGAGCTGCCGGATCGCCTCCCAGCCGGCGTACGCCGCCGACTCAGCGAGTTCCAACTCGATTTCGAGCAAACGGTTGTACTTGGCGGTCCGTTCGGAGCGGGCTGGCGCGCCCGTCTTGATCTGGCCCGCGCCCGTGGCCACGGCCAAATCGGCGATGAACGTGTCCTCTGTCTCGCCAGAGCGATGACTGATAACCGCCGTCCAACCGGCGCGATGGGCCGCCGCGACCGCCTCCAGCGTCTCGGTGAGCGTCCCAATCTGGTTGAGCTTGATCAGGACGCTATTGGCGGACTTCTCGGCGATGCCCCGCCGGATCCGTTCCGGGTTCGTCACGAAGAGGTCGTCGCCGACGAGTTGGCAGCCTTCGCCGAGGCGCGCCGTGAGCTTGGCCCACCCATCCCAATCGTCTTCAGCCAGCCCATCCTCGATTGAGCGAATTGGGTACTTTTCCACCCACGAGGCCCAATGGTCGACCATCTCGTCCGTCGTGAGGATGCGGTTTTCCTTGGCGAGGCCGTATTGGCCGGCTCTGTAGAGTTCGGTCGCGGCCGGGTCCAGGGCGAGGACCAGGTCTTCGCCGGGCTTGTAGCCAGCCCGTTCGATCGCTTCGAGGACGACCAGGATCGCGTCTTCGTTGCCCGGCAGGGAGGGCGCGAACCCGCCCTCGTCGCCAACCGAAACGGCCAGGCCACGGTCGTGGAGGACAGCCTTGAGGGCGTGGTAGACCTCGACGCCCATCCGCAGGCCGTCGCTGAACGTCTCCGCGCCGACGGGCATGACCATGAACTCCTGGAAGTCCGTCGAATCGGGGGCGTGACGGCCGCCGTTGAGGATGTTGAGCATGGGCACGGGCAGCCGATTGGCCGCTGGGCCGCCGAGGTAGCGATAGAGCGGCATGTCAACGGATGCGGCCGCGGCCCGCGCGACCGCCAGCGAGACGCCGAGGATGGCGTTCGCCCCGACCCGGCTTTTGTTCGGCGTCCCGTCGATTTCGCAGAGCATGCGGTCGATCGCGATTTGCTGTTGGGCGGGCAGCCCCTCCAGCCGGCGAGCGATCTCGGTATTGACGAAGTGGACGGCCTTGAGCACGCCCTTGCCCCCGTAGCGGCGCCCTCCGTCACGCATCTCGACCGCTTCATGGGCCCCCGTCGAGGCGCCCGAAGGCACCGACGCGCGGCCTTCCGTGCCATCGTCCAGCATGACCATGACTTGGACGGTTGGGTTGCCGCGCGAATCCAGGACCTCGCGAGCAACGACCTCTTCGATGTGCATCGGTGACTCCTGCCGGGGTGGCCTAACTGCCAACCTCGGGCGCATCGCGCAGCGGCATCAATGCGTCGGGGGTAGGCAGGTAGTCGATGTAAAGGATGCCGTTGACGTGGTCGATCTCATGTTCGAGTGCCTCCGCCATGAGGTCGTTTTCGGCCCGAATGCGGATTTCCTTGCCGGTCTTGGGGTCGATGCCCTTAGCGAGCACTTTGACCGACCGGATGATCTCGCCGCGAAAGCCCGGCACCGAAAGACAGCCTTCGTCCACGTGCCGCTCGCCGGAGCGTTTGACGATCTCCGGATTGATCAGGGCGACGCGCTCGTGGTCCGGGACTTCGATGACGACGACGCGGAGCGAGACGCCGATCTGTGGCGCCGCGAGGCCGACACCGGGCGCGTCGTACATCGTCTCCCACATGTCTTCGATCAGCTTGTGGATGGAACTATCGATGGTGCGGACGCGGCGTGCCTTTTCGCGCAACACCGGGTCGCCGGCGCGCCGGATCGGGAGGATGGCCATGAGGAAACCTTAGGAAGATTGTCGGACTCCGCCCAGTGTACCCGCCCGCATCGCTGGAGCGCCAAACCGGCGCCGCGAATCGCGGGCGACCTTCGGACAAGCGGTGATCGCCCACCGCTGGGTGATTTCACCGCCGAGTTCGTGTCACATGTACACTAAGTCGCCTATGGCCTCTCCGCAGAGCCGCACGAGCGGCGCCTACCGGACGATCGTGATCGGCAGCGGCATTTCCGGGCTGTTCGTTGCGCTGGAGGCGCGCCGCCTCGGCCCAGTGCTCGTTGTCACCAAAAGCGCGATCGAAGATTGCAATACGCGCTGGGCGCAGGGTGGCATCGCCGCCGCCGTCGGCGCTCAGGATTCCCCTCAGGACCACCTGCGTGACACGATCGCGGCCGGCGACGGCTTGGTCGATGAAGCGGCGGCCCGCGTCCTCTGCGACGAGGCGCCCGGCCGGATCCGCGACCTCGTCCGCTACGGTGTCGCCTTCGACGCCTCC
>CAMAUF010000274.1 GCA_945861295.1 bacterium
ATCAATACTCCCGAAGGGCGCATCACCAATTCGCTGCGTGACGGCTTCCACATCCGCCGGGCGGCGGCGGAGACGCGGATCCCGTGCTTCACTTCGATCGACACGGCCCGCGCCGCCATCGAAGCGATCGAACACGGCGACGAGTTCGACGTAGCCACGTTGGCCGAATACCTGGCGGGCAGGCCGCGGTGATCATCGAAGAGATGACGGTGATTTCGACCGAGGCCGCCTACGCCGACACGTGGGTCATCTGGTTCCATGCCCCGGGTCTGGCGCGCGAGCCCGAGCCTGGCCAATTCGTCATGGTCCACTGCAGCGCCGAAGGCACGGACCCGATGTTCGCGCGCGCTTTCAGCTATCACCGCGTCGAGCGCGATCGCTTCGCCATCCTCTTCCACGTCACCGGCCGCGGCACCACGTGGCTAGCGAGCCGTAAGCGCGGCGACGCGGTCCGCGCCTACGGCCCTCTGGGCCACGGCTTCCGCCTGCCGGATGAGCCCGGCAATCTCCTGCTTATCGGCGGGGGCGTGGGCATCGCGCCGATGGTCGACGTCGCCGAACGCGCCCTCACCAAAGGCCATCAGGTCGTGGCGATGATGGGCGCGCGTTCGAGCGGCCACCTCCTGCCGGCGGCGGCCTGGCCGAAAGAGGTCGAGTACGTCGTGGTCACCGAAGACGGATCGGCCGGGCCGAAAGGATTCGTCACCCAACACCTCGGCCAGTATCAGGAGTGGGCGAGCCAAATCTACGCCTGTGGCCCGAACGCGATGTTCCAAAGCCTCGCGGACGTCTTACGGTTCAACGGGCGGCGGCAACGGCCGGAGATTCTCATGGAGGAGAACATGCCGTGCGGTTGGGGCATGTGTTACGGCTGCGCCATCTTCACGCACCACGGCGTCCGTCTCTGCTGCAAGGATGGCCCGCGCTTCAACCTCTTCGATGTGTATTAGGCGGACGGGATGTCGGGGACGGTGAAACCCTCGGCGCGCGCGGCCGCAGCCAGCCTGCGGTCCAGCACCACGAAGAGCATCGGCTCTCCAACTCTCTCTCGAACAAGTAGAGCTGACGCCAGGTGCACGGCATCGTAAGCGGCCAGTGGATGGCGCCTGAGTAGTTCGACGGCTTTCGAGAGGACTCCCGTTGTGATTCCAATGAGGTCGAAAAGAGACCCGAACTCGGTCCGAAACTTACTGGTAAGAAGGTCAGCCTGAGACTCCAACACGCGTTGGTTCCGTTGCGCCCTCCAAATCGCCGACGGGACTTCTACCTCGGCGAGCCGGCTGCATATGGCCCGGTCGCAGCTTGCCAGGGTCTGCTGCACCGCCGCCGAACCTGGCTCATCGAGGTAGAGCTTCGAGACCGCGCTCGAGTCGAAGTAAGCCATCGTCACCGGCGATCCTCAATGATCATCTCGGAAACGAGGGGGCCAGATCCGCGCAGTTTGATGGGAGGGTTCAAGCCCTGGGGCTTCCCGGGTTGTCGCGGCGGTAGGTCGGGATCGCGCAGCTCCTTGAAGAATTCGTCCAGAAGCCACGTCCGCAGCGTGGCGGCCTCGGTCGCCTCTAACGCCGAGTCGTCTACCTCGTGAAGCTTGCGAAGCCCTTCGGCGAAGCGCCCGAGCCGGCCCAAGGCCCGCGCCCACACCACCCGACGGCTGAGTGCGAAATGGAGCGAATCTGGCGGTATGGCGGCGCAGTCCTCGATCGCTCCCTCGAAGTCTCCTGCGGCCGATCGGAGCATCGCCCGTGTCATTCGGGCCAGCGGGTCGTGGGGTGTGAGCGCGAGCGCTCTGTCCAGTGCCGTAAACGCATCGCTCCTACGGCCATCCTGGGGAGCAAGGAAGAAGCCGAGGACGCTCCAAGCGTCTCCTCGTTCTGGGTGGCGAGCGAGCACTGCGCGAAGGACGTCTTCGGCCTCTGGCCATCGCGCGGCCATCGCCAAAGCGACCGCCAGGCGGATGCGCGGCACAGCGTTGGTAGGATCGAGTTCATGCCACCGCTGATACAGTTCGATCGCCTCTGCGTATCGGCCGCCTTCGAGCGCCGTCCAGGCAGCCTGCTCAAGATCCTCGGCTGCCGCACCGCCGCTGCCGGGATCGTCGACGGGCCGTTTGGGTCGAAGCTCGCTCACGAGCGACATCAAGCTCAGCCCAGGGTCGAGATGGGGAGGCGCAAGCGTTGCGGTCATGGCGTGATCTTAGTCGTCGCGGGTTGGGCGCGTCCACCGCCTTATGCCCCGAGCTGCTCGTGCAGCATCTCCAGCGCGCGCCTCTGCTGCAAGGATGGCCCACGCTTCAACCTCTTCGATGTGTATTAGGCGGACGGGATGTCGGGCACCGTAAAGCCCTCGGCGAGTGCGGCCAAGCGGAGCCGCGCATCGGAGGTCAGGAACAGGACGTCCGGGCCGATGAGGTCCCGGACAGCGATGGCGGTCGCCAAATGAATCGCGTCGAACGCCCGGATCGGGTGCCGCGCGACAAGGCTGGCCGCTTTGTCGATCACCTCCGATGTGACGCGTTCCAAGTCGAATCGTTCGCGGAAGTCCGCCTGAATGCGGCTGTCGAGTCGTTGCGCCTCGTCTGTGGTGATCGGGTTGCTGTTCCGGCGCGATGCGCGATAGACCGCTGAGACGACCTCCGTAAACGCAATCTCGCTTGCCACCGCGCGCTCGCACGCGGCCAGGTGGGCCCTCACCTCGACCCGCCCCGGCTCGTCGAGGTAGAGCTTCGCCGAGGCGCTGGTGTCGAAGTACCCGATGGTCACTCCCGATCATCCAGGATCATCTGCGACACGAGTGGGCCATCGCCGCGAAGCTTGATGGGTGGGTTGAGCCCTTGAGGCTTGCCCGGGAGCCGCGGCCCCCAGTGAGGGTCACGGCGCTCAGCGAAGAACTCGTCGAGCAGCCAGGAGCGCAACGTAGCGGCTTCCGGCCCCTCCAGCGTCGTCTCGTCCAGTTCGTGGAGCTTGCGAAGCCCCTCGGCGTAGCGGCCGAGGCGGCCCAGGGCGGCCGCCCACACCCGGCGGCTCGACGCGAAGTGGTCGGAGTCCGCGGGGATCTCCGCGCAGTCCGCCATCGCTGGGTCCAGGTCGCCCGCGCCAGCCCGAAGCATCGCACGGATGATTCGACACAGATGGTCTTGGGGATCCAATGCAAGCGCGTGCCCCAGCGCAACGATGGCTTCTTCCGTTCGGCGCCCCTGATCCGCGAGTAGGAATCCAAGCACGCCCCATGCGTCGCCATCGGCCAGGTTGCCGGCCAGGACGGCTCGCACTTCCTCCTCCGCTTCAGCAGTCCGTCCGCCCATCGCGAGCGCGACTGCGAGCTGCACGCGAGGAGCATCGGAGCTGTCAATCCGCCGCCAGCGTTCGATGAGGGCCATCGCCTCTTCGACGTGGCCCGCGTCGAGGGCGGCAACGGTCTGGTGGTGCAGTTCGTCCGCAGCGGGATTAGGCGCTCCATGCTCAGTTCGCGGCTCCGGCCGAAGGGCGCTCGCCACAGCCGACCAGCTCACGGCCGGGTCGAGTCTCAGAGCCACGAGTGGTGCCGTCATAGTGTGATGGTACCGGCCGCCGGATGGCGCCGTCCACCGCGTTATGTCCCGAGCTGCGCCCGTAACAGCTCCAGCGCGCGCTGGCTGATGCGCCGCATGACCTCGGCGCGCGAGCCGGGGAAAACGAACTCTTCCGACCGCGTCCCGTCCGGCCCAGCGACG
>CAMAUF010000275.1 GCA_945861295.1 bacterium
CCAAGGTGCGTATGCGGAGATCCGCAAGATGTCGGACGACCTCGATTCTGCCTACGCCGGCACGCTCGAGTCGCTGGTCACGGCCTTGGACGTGCGGGACCAGGAGACGCGGGGCCACTCGCAACGGGTCGCCCGCCACTCGTCCGACGTTGCCACGCTGCTCGGCTTCAAGGACCCACTCGAGATGGCCACCATCTACCGTGGCGCCCTGATGCATGACGTTGGCAAGATCGGGATCCGTGACAACGTCCTGTTGAAGCCGGGGCCCTTGACCGAGGATGAATGGGTCTTCATGAAGAAACACGCGGCCATGGGCTACGATATCCTCGCCCAAGTACCGTACCTGCGCCCAGCCGCCGCCATCGTGCTCGCCCACCACGAGCGCTGGGATGGAGGGGGCTATCCGAAGGGGCTGAAAGCCGACGAGATTCCCTTTGGCGCGCGGATATTCGCTCTGTGCGATACCTACGACGCAATCATTAGCGACCGTCCGTATCGCGCGGGGCGGTCTCCGGACGCTGCTCTTCAAGAGATCCTGCGCTGTGCTGGCAGCCAGTTCGACCCGAAGGTGGTGGAGGCGTTTGAGGCGCTCTACCCGGCCTGGTCGGTTGAGGATGGGAAGGACACGCGTCCTCCGCTTTACCTGCCGTCGTGGCGGGAGGCGACCGACAAGGCAAGGGCCGCCGGCTAGGCGTTCGGAGCGAACGGGAACATCGAAAAGGCGGGCCGCTTACGGCCCGCCTTTTCGATGTTTGCGCCCAAGGAAAACTGGTTGTCCTACCAGCTGATGCTGAGCGTCGGGACGACCAGGGAGATGCTTGCAAGGGCGGCGAGGGCGGTCAGAGCGAAGAAAGTGCGGACCATGGTTACTGCCTCCAAGTGCGTTGCGGTGGGTTCCACCGCTAGGCCGCGGTCTGCCTTGGTGGACGGACGGTGTCAATAGAGTGCACAAGCGGAGTCACGGCAGGGTAACATGGGTGAAAGGACATGACTACATATGTAAGGATGAACTGTACGTGAACTCAAACGGGCTCTAACTCCTGCTCCCCCTAGCTTGGGGGCGATGCAGGTCCTCGAGACGCAACGCTTCGGGGCCGCCAGCCGCGCGGTCCGCAGCTTTCGCCGCACCCTCAGGACATCGAAAAGGCGGGCCGTGTGGCCCGCCTTCTCGATTTGCGCCCAAGGAAACCTGGTTGTCCTACCAGCTGATGCTGAGCGTCGGGACGACCAGGGAGATGCTGGCAAGGGCGGCGAGGGCGGTCAGAGCGAAGAAGGTGCGGACCATGGTTACTGCCTCCAAGTGCGTTGCGGCGGATTCCACCGCTGGATCGCAGTGGGCCTGGGTGGACGGACGGTGTCAATAGGGTGCCGAAATAGAGTCACGCCAGTGACAAATGTGCCCAAGGACACGACTACATATGTATGACGAGCCCGACAGGCTCAGACGGAGGCCGCTGGCTCGGCTCGGTGCATGCTCAACCCGAGCTGAAGGTCTTCGATGACGGTGCTGGCGAGGTCTTGCGCTTCAGCGCTGGCGGCGATCCCCCGCCATACGTCGAGCGACACGCCATCCACGGCCGCCACGCCAAGCCGCTCCTCAGCTTCGGCGAGCTGCGCGGTGACCGCGACGTGATGCTGGTGGAGCTGCTGCCGGCCGATGGCCCGGACCAACGCGATCGCTTGGGCCTGGGCTTTTTCCGCCGACATGGGCGGCAGGAGGAGTCGGCCAAGCGCCGTGCGCCTGGCGGCCACCGCCTCGTCGGGGTGAGCTTCTGGGCCTGCGTGCCATGTGCGGAAGACTTGGCGGTCGACCGCGGCGGCGAAGAGTTCGTCCCCGGGCAAGTGGCCCATGCTCGTACGCAGGTCGGGGAAGCGGAGCAGCAGCGCGAGAAGGAGAGCCTCCGGCCCCGAAGGACGGCCACTTTCGCCGCTTCGCTCCGGGGCGGGCCGCCCGGGCGTTGGGCGGCTCGCCGGCCGCACACGTTCGAAGACGAACGGCTCCGGGACGCGAAGCCGCTGGGCGATGCGTGCGACGTATCGTCCGCGTTCGACCGGGTCTGTGATCGCCAGCAAGACCGGACGGACCCGGTCCACAGTCCTGCGCGCCTCGGCGGCGGTCGCGACGCCCTGGGCCGGCACCAGCCGGTTGACCAGGAATTCGGCGAATGGCGCCGCCTCCGCAATGGCCGCTCGCCACGCCTCGGGCGATTCGCGCGCGACCTCGTCCGGGTCTTTGCCCGCGGGCAACGGCGCCACGAAGAGCTCGACCTCCGTGCCGCGGACCAGCGTCTCAGCGCTGCGGGCTGATTGGGCGGCCGCTTCGGGGCTGCTGAAGGCGACGAACAGGCCTCCCGCGCGCTCGGCCGCGGCCAGGCCCGCCGCGTCCGGGTCCATGGCGAGCACCACCCGCTTGGCGAGCCGCCGCAGGAGCGCGACGTGATGCTCCGTCAGCGAGGTGCCCATGGTCGCGACCACGTTCCGATACCCAGCTTGCCACGGGCCGATCACATCCATGTATCCCTCGACCACCACCGCCGTGCCCGTTTCCCGGATAGCCCGGGCGGCCAGGTCCAGCCCATACAAGGTGCGGCCTTTGTCGAAGACTTCGGTCTGTGGGGAGTTCAGGTATTTCGGTTGTTCGCCCGCCAGCCCCCGGCCGCCCATCGCGACGAACTGGCCGCGTTCGTCGGCGATGGGGATGACGACGCGCCCGCGAAACCGGTCGTAGGGCGCCTGGCCGCCGCCTTCCGGCTCGACCAGGAGGCCGGCCGCGAGCTGGTCGCGTTCGTCGTAACCGCGGGCGACCAACGCGTCCCGGAGCGCTCGCCAATCGTCCGGCGCCCAGCCAAGGTGGAACTCGGCGATGCTGTCGGCATTCAAGCCGCGCTTCGCGGAGAGATAGGCGCGCGCGCGTTCGCCGTCCGGGGCCGCAAGCTGCCGCTGGTAGAAATCCACCGCAGCCGACATGAGCGCCGCCAGCCGCTCCACACGGCTCCGCTTCTCCGGCGACTCCTGCGTGAGCTGGACGCCCGCTTCCTGGGCGAGTTGCACGAGCGCCGACCGGAAATCCAGCCCATCGCGCTTGGCCACAAACGAAAAGAGGTCGCCGCCGACTCCGCAGCTGCCGAAGCACCGCCACGTCGAACGGTCGGTGAAGACGTAGAACGACGGCGTCTTCTCGGTATGGAAAGGGCAGAGACCGCGAAAGTTGCGGCCCGCCCGGGTAAGCTTGACCGAGCGGCCAACGTAATCGGCCAGTTCCAGCCTGCGCTTGATCTCTTCGACGACGTCCATCGCTACAGCCTAGGCGCGGGTGCGCGACAACTGCTGTCGCCCACGACGTAAGAGCCACCCGTTGTGTGGGAATCCTCCGCCCCGCCCGGAAGCTCGGGGTCCGCCGTCAGGGCAAAGTCGCCTCGCCGGAGGCCACGGGCACTCCGTTCACCTTCACGACCACCGTGCCCCGCCCGGAGGCCGGCTTGGCCATACGGAAGGTCGCGGCGCCGTTCTTGTCGACCGCAAGCTCCTGTTCAGCAGCCGCGGACGCCGCGCCGATCGTGATCGAGACTTCGACCCGAGACCGAGGCAGCGCGCCGCCCTGGTTCTGGATCACAATCGTGACCACGTTCGCCTCCGTCGTGATCGAGAGGATCACGAAACGCGGCGCGGCGGCCGGCGCCGGCACGCTCTTAAACGTGACTGTGTTGTT
>CAMAUF010000276.1 GCA_945861295.1 bacterium
GGTCGTAAACGCGATCCCAGCCAGCGCCTTCGGGTCTTGGCCGCTGAGCTGGTCCAGAGCCACCGGCGTCGAGATCCGAACCAGTTGGTTCGTGCCAAAGATGAAGAAGTAGAAGACGATGACCGCCACGAACTGCCAGCCCAGCAGGCTGCGCCAGCCCGGCCGAAGCGGGGCGGCGCCCTCCACCTTCGGCGCCGGAGCCGTTACGTCGCGCGGGACGGTGAAGAAGACGACCGCCGCCGCCAACGCGGGCATCACCGCCGCCGCGACGATCGCGCCGCGAAAGCCCAGCGCCAGCGCTATCCCGCCCCCAATCGCCGGACCAACCGTTGTCCCGAGGTACTGCGCCGCCGAAACTTGGCCCAACGCCCCGCTCAGCCGCCAATCGGGGACCGTCACGCTCGTTAGCGCCACGGCTGCCGGGATAAAGCCCGAAAAGAGGCCCTGAAACGCGAGCGCGGCCACGACCTGCCAGGGGGCCTGGGCGAAGGCCGCGATCAGCGTCGTTACCGAGGCGAAACCCAGCGCGCGGACGAACATCAGCTTGCGGCCGTACTTGTCCGAAAGGATGCCCCAGACCGGGCCGCTGACGAGGCGCGCGACCCCGACGGACGCGGTCGCCAAGCCCGCCCAGAACACCGCGTTCGCATCCGAACTCGCGCCCAGATCCTTCATCAGGAGCGGGATGAACGGGATCCAGAAGTTCATCGCGAAGCTGGCGATCCCGGTCGCGATGGCGATCGACCAGACCGCCCGGCGGGCGGCCGTCTCGGCGGAAAATGCGGAAACGGGGGTGTAGGCCACGGACACGTTCTATACTCTATCCGCCGGATGGCTCTGTGGTCGCAGTCGAACCGATGGTCTTCCAGGCTGAGTTCGCGTAGGCTCTCGGCCACATGGCTGATTCGGGGCCCCGCGACAATGTCCGCGCCGCGCTCTTCACACTATCCGGGAACCGATGCGCGTTCACGGGATGCTCTTCGCCGATGTTCCGCGACGGCTCGATGGTTGGTCAGATTTGCCACATCCACGCGCAGCGGCGGCTCGGCCCACGCGCCGACCCAGCGCTGCAAGGCGCCGCGCTGCATCAACTCTCTAACCTCATCCTGCTCTGCCGCGACCATCACAAGATCGTCGACGATCAGCCCGAGATCTACACTGCCGACGCGCTTCGAGAAATAAAAAGGATCCACGAGGAACAGGCCTCCACGACTCCGATCGATGAACTGGTGAAGGTCTTGCGCACCATGTCGCCAGCCGTTCCCTCGGCTTGGGAGGATCGCCCGGGCGCACCCAAGTTTCGTCTGAGCCTCGGGTCAACACGCCGCGACACCTGGGCCTTCAACGTCGACGTTAGTCAGATCTCGGGATCCGTCATTGGAACGCTCAAGGCTCGCTTCTTTCACGGTGACGAGCGGCTGGAGTGGCATGAGCCGCGGATGCGAAACGAGCGCCAATGGGTTGTCGACGAGCTGAAGTTGGTGCCGGATGGTCGAAGGCTTGGCTTGGAGTTCCGCTTCTGGTGGGACGGCGAGGACAGAATCGTCAGCTACGAGTGGGAAAAGGAGAGCTACTTCCAAGGCTCCGAAGTTGGGACTTCGTACGGGAACGCCGAAACCTAACGCGACGCCCCCCTCACGCCTGATCGCCGCCTCGTCACCATCTGGACATAGCATGACCCGAGCCAACGCGAGAGTCCGGGCAGGGATGCGCCGGGCAGCGATGCACCTGCCCGCCGCCCGCTCGATGAAGCGAACCCGAACCGACACCTCCCTCTGGGTCCGGACTGACCCGGCGAGTTCGAGCGACAGACGGGCCCGCCACGGTCGTTCCGTGCTCTGTTGGAGCGGATGTCCTCAGAGGCCGGGCGCGGTACGCTGCCTCCCAACACCAACACACCTCTGGGAGCGCATCAGATGCCGTTCGACCCCCGTCACAAGAGCCACACGCTCGTCGATGGCCCCGACCGGGCCGCCGCCAGGTCGTATTTCAAGTCTATCGGCCTCACGAGCGGCGACCTCAAGAAGCCGCTCGTCATGGTCGCCCACGAGTGGATCGGCACGATGCCGTGCAACTACAGCCAGCGCGAATTGGCCCAGCGCGTGATGGAGGGCGTCCGCGCCGCGGGCGGGACTCCGATGGAAGTCAACACCATCTCGATCAGCGATGGGATTTCGATGGGCACGGAAGGGATGAAGGCCTCGCTGATCAGCCGCGAAATCATCGCAGACTCTATCGAGCTGGCCGGTGTCGGCTACTCGTTCGACGCCGTCGTCGTCATCGTCGGCTGCGACAAGACGATCCCCGGCGGGGCGATGGCGCTGGCGCGGCTCAACCTGCCGGGCCTCATCCTGTATAGCGGTTCGATCGATCCCGGCCGGTTCCGGGGCCGCGACGTGACCATCCAAGACGTGTTCGAGGGCGTCGGCCAGCATGCCGCCGGCAAGATCAGCGACGCCGACCTCGAAGAGCTCGAAAGCGTCGCCTGCCCAGGCGCGGGCGCCTGCGGGGCGCAGTACACCGCCAACACCATGGCCACGGTAATGGAGTTCCTCGGCCTCGCCCCCATGGGTTCGGGCGGGCCGGGCGCCACCGACCCCCGCAAGGACGACATCGGCGTCGAGGCCGGCAAGCTCGTCATGGACGTCCTGGCACGCGGCTTGCGCCCGCGGGAGCTGCTGACACGCCGGGCTTTCGAAAACGGCATCGCCTGCGCCGCAGCCACTGGCGGCTCGACCAACGTCGTCCTGCACCTGCTGGCGTTGGCGCGCGAGGTCGGCATCCCGCTCAATATCGACGACTTCGACGTCGTCAGCGAACGGACGCCCCTGATCGGCGACATGCGCCCGGGCGGACGCTATGTGGCGCAAGATATGGACCGGGCCGGCGGCACACGGCTGCTCGCGAAACGGCTGCTCGAAGCCGGCAAGATCTTCGGGGACGAAGGCACCGTCACCGGCCGCAACCTCGCCGCAGAGGCCGCCCTCGCCGTCGAAACGCCCGGCCAGGACGTCATCCTGCCGGTCGAAAGGGCGCTGAAGGCGACCGGCGGGCTCGTCATCCTCCGGGGCAACCTCGCTCCGGAAGGCTCCGTCGTCAAAGTCGCTGGCCACGAACGCCCCTACCACAGCGGCCCCGCCCGCGTCTTCGAATGCGAAGAGGACACCATGAAGGCGGTCCTCGCCGGGCAAATCAACCCGAACGATGTTGTCGTCATCCGCAACGAAGGGCCGAAGGGCGGCCCCGGGATGCGCGAGATGCTGCTGGTGACCGCCGCCATCGTCGGCGCTGGGCTCGGCGAAACTGTGGCGCTCCTCACCGACGGTCGCTTCTCGGGCGCGACGCGCGGGCTCATGGTCGGCCATGTCGCCCCGGAAGCGGCGGCCGGCGGCCCGATCGGCCTCGTCCGCGATGGCGACATCGTGACCATCGACATCGCCGCCCGCAAGCTCGACCTCGGCGTGGCGGAAGACGAACTGGCGCGCCGCCGGGCCGCCTGGAGGCCGCTGCCGCCGCGCTACACCTGGGGCGTCTTCGCCAAGTACGCCCGCCTCGTCTCCGGCGCCGAGGAAGGCGCGGTCACGGGGTGAGCCCAGCGACCGCCGTCGAGACGCCACCGCTGCCGTTCGACCTCCAGCCGAACGAGCAGGTGCTGCAATTCTGCCGGCGTCACATTGTCTTCTTTATCTGGAAAGTGACGCTCAG
>CAMAUF010000277.1 GCA_945861295.1 bacterium
CCGCGATGCCCTCAGCGTGTCACGCGTCCTCGTCCGGCTCGTCGGCGCGGGGCTGCTCTCGATCGCCAAGGACGGTCCGGCGGTCCAAGCTCAACCGGCGGCGCCCGCCCTCCGTGGCGTTCCTCGGGCCGAGGTCGCCCCAGCGGCCGCCGCTCCGAACGAGGCCGCGGGCCCGGTCTTCCTGGAACGGCTGGACGAGGCGCTCCGCCTGGCCGTCGGACCGATTGCCTCGGTGGCCGTCGAAGACCAACTCAAGAGACTTGGGGCGAGTCCTGCCTCGCTGGCACGCGAATCCGCTTCCACGCTGGTCGAACGTCTGGCCGCGGAAATCGCCGACCCGCGCCGGCGGGTGGCGTTCACCCAGGCGATGCTGCCCGAACTGAGGCACCTCGCGAAGCGCGCTGAGGCGGCCTAGTGCCCCCTCGGCGCCGCCCTTGCCAAAGCGCTGTGGGTCAGGTTGCTCGGGCTTCCTCCCTGCCCGTATCCTAACCGTTCGACCACCATGGCCTTTGGCTTCCGGAGCAACCCTTGCACGTTATCGGACTCACTGGCGGCATCGCCAGCGGCAAAACCACCGTGACCCAGTTCTTTCGTGACCGCGCCGTCCCGGTTATCGATGCGGACATCCTCGGACACCGGACGTACGAACCTGGCACGGATACCTTCCAAGCCGTTGTGCGCGCTTTCGGCGACGAATTGGTCGCCGCTGACGGCACCATCGACCGGCGCGCGCTCGGCGGCAAGGTCTTCGGGAAGCCGGACGAACTCAAGCGTTTGACCGACATCGTTTGGCCCGGCATCCGCCGGCTCGCGACCGCTGAGCTGGTGGAGCTGGAAACGGCGGGTAACTCGCTCGCGGTCCTCGAAGCGGCCGTGCTTCTGGAGGCTGGTTGGCAAGATCTCGCGGACGAGATCTGGGTCGTTGTGGTGGAGCCGGACTTCGCGGTCCAACGGCTATTCAGCCGGAATGGGCTCGACGAAGCGGCGGCACGCGCCCGCATCGGCTCGCAGCTTTCCAACGCCGAACGCGAGGCGGCCGCCCAGGTTGTTATCCGGAACAACGGCACCCTTCCAGAGCTGCAAGGCGCGATAGCCGCGGCTTGGGATTCACTTCAATCACGTTTGCGGGCTACCGCCGGGAGGAACTCATAGTGTCCACTTCGCAGAACCAGGCAAGCATCCACGCTGTCGAGGATTACACCCTCAATGAAGAACCCTATTACCTGCCGATCGGCGACGAGATCTCGCTGTTCGAGACGGCCTACGAGCAACGCATCCCGGTGCTCCTGAAAGGGCCTACCGGCGCCGGCAAGACTCGCTTTGTCGAGTACATGGCGTACCGGCTTGGCCGCCACAAGGAGAAAACGAGCGCGGAAGCCGCCGGCCGCACGGCCTTGATCACCGTCGCTTGCCACGAAGACCTTACGGCGAGCGACCTGGTCGGCCGCTACCTCCTCGATGTCGATGGCACACACTGGGTCGATGGCCCGCTTACACGCGCCGTCAAGGCGGGGGCCATCTGCTATCTCGATGAAGTGGTCGAGGCCCGCAAGGACACGACCGTCCTCATCCACCCCCTCACCGACTACCGCCGCCTCCTGCCGATCGAGAAGCTCGGCCAAGTGATCGAAGCCGCCAGCGGCTTCCTGCTGGTCATCTCGTACAACCCGGGCTACCAGAGCGCCCTCAAGGACTTGAAGCACTCGACCCGCCAGCGCTTTATCGCGATCGAGTTCGGCTACCCTCCCAAGGATCAGGAGACCGCCATCATTGCCCACGAGGCGGGCTGTAGCCGTGAGGCCGCGACCGACCTGGCAAAGCTCGGCGAAAAGGTGCGGAACCTCCGGGAGCATGGCCTCAGCGAAGGCGTGAGCACGCGGCTGCTGATTTACGCTGGCCGTCTCATCGCCAAGGGTGTCGCGCCGCGCCGGGCCTGCCAGGTCGCCGTCACCTGGGCGCTGACCGACGACAGCGAAGTGCAGCGCAGCATCGAGGAAGTCGTCACGTCGATCTTCGAGTGAAAGGCCGAAGTCCCTCGTCCCTAGTCCCTCGGCCTCGGTGGAGTTCATCGGATGGCGGTCACACGGTTTCAGGATCTCATTGCCTGGCAGCGAGCCCGAGAACTCGCCCATGACGTAGACGTCGTGACACTGCATGACGCTTTCTCTCGTGACTTTGGCCTGAAGGACCAGACTCGCCGTGCGGCCGTGTCAGTCATGGCGAACATCGCAGAACGATTCGGGCGAAACCGGCCGCTAGAATTGCTCAGATTTCTTGACATTGCCCAGGGGTCGTGCACTGAGCTGCATAGTCATCTGTTTATTGCGCTAGATATCGGTTACTTGACGGCAGAGGAGTTCGCGAAGCTTCAGAGTCAATGTGAGAGCGTCGGAATGTTGAACCGTCGGCTCACTCAGTCAGTTGCACGAAGTTCACGAGGGACGAGGGACGAAGGACAAGGGACTTCTCGATGAAACTCGCCCTCGTTTCGGACATCCATTGCAATATCCAGGGCCTTGAACGCGCCCTCGACTTGATGGCGCCGTTCGACCAACTCTGGTGCGCCGGCGATTCCGTGTTCCAGTTTCGTTGGTCGAACGAGGTCGTCACGCGCCTTCGCGATTTGGGCGCGCGCGTCATCCTAGGCAACCACGAGGAGACGATCCTCAGCCAGGATGGCGTCCGTGCCCTCTCGAGTCCCAAGGTCGACCAGGAACTGGTGGCCTGGATGCGCCAGCGGCCGTACCGGATCGAAGAGACGGTGGACGGACGCACCGTCGTGATGACCCACGGCTCGCCCTGGGAGCCGTGGAAGGAGTACCACTACCCGCATGAGCCGATTTGGTCGCGCACGGCCGAGATGGAGTGCGACCTCCTCGTTGTTGGCCATACGCACTTCAAGATGGAACAGCGTCACGGGCGCGTGCTGGTCGTCAACCCCGGCTCGGCCGGCGACCCACGCGATCATCGCAACGAGTTCCAGCTCTCCTGCGCCCGCTGGGATTCCGCTACCCAAGAGGTCGAGTTCTTCGACTATCCCGACCCGACCCGGAACTTCGCAATGAGCTCGGGGACGATCAAGCAGCAGTGAAGGCCGCTGCCCATTCGGCCCTTGTTGTCCGACGCGGTACGCTCGTCCGACGGAGGCGCCCATGTCCAATGTCGCTCTGGCCAACCGCTTTTTCGATGCGCTGCTCGCTGGTGATGGCGCGACACTCGACGCCGTGTTCGCACCAGAGGCGTTGTTTTGGCAGAACTTCGCTGGCCGTGAAATCCCGAAGTCAGAGTTTCTGCCGGGCTTCGCCAGCCTCGCCGCCCGCGTCCCGGACCTGCATTTCGAGGACGTGCGCCGGACCGGCACACCGACTGGCTTCGTTGAGCAGCACACTCTGGCCGGGACAGCGCCCTCTGGCGAGCCGTTCGCTATTCGGGGCTGCTTCGTGGTCACGGTCCGGGAAGGCCGGATCACGCGCCTGAACGAATACCTCGATTCCGCCCAGCGCAGGCCCCTGCAAGGATGACCATGCTCACGTTTGAAGAGAAAGATGCCATCCTGACCCGCTTCTTCGCGGCCATCGCGCCCGGCGACCTTGCCACGATCGAGGCGATCTACCATCCCGATGCCCGGCTCTGGCACAACCACGAAGAGGTCGAACAGACGGTCGCGGAGAACTTGCCCGTCCTGCGCTGGGTCGGC
>CAMAUF010000278.1 GCA_945861295.1 bacterium
CTCTCCTGTTCCATGACGTAGGCCTTATCCGCCTCGCGGCGCGCTGACAGCGGCACACTGCGAAGGTTCACTGATCCTACGGCTACGGGTCCCAAGGTGATCACCGTCCGCGCGCAGCTGGCGGCGGCGGCGTGCCGTCGTGGTTCATCGCGGGCGAGGAGTTCTGCCGAAGAGCACCCTCACGCCCCTGGTGCGCAGCTGCACGACTCGATCCGTTCACCTTGCAGACTCCAGGCCATGGCGGGGCCTCCTTTGTGTGATGACTCGGATTCTACCAGTGGAGTCAAATGTGAACCGCCCTGGTCTTGCGAGCGCTGGCGCCGAAGCGGAGAATGGCGCCAATGAACGGGCGCCGCGCCGGGGGCAACTTCCTTCTAGCAGTCCTTGCCGCTTCCTACTTGGGTTGCAGCTCCGGCAGTGAGTCGGGTGTCGAGCCAACTCTCCCGACTACGTCAGGCCCCGCGCCAACCGCAATCCCGACGAGCACGTCCACGGCCACGCCGACGCCGACGGCGGTCCCGGTAAGCTTGATTGCCTTTGAGACGCGGCGTGACGGCACCGCCCAAATATACGTGATGAAGCCGGACGGGTCCGAGCAGAAGCGTTTGGGCACCAATGCAGCCGACGAGGGCAATCCGGCTTGGTCACCCGACGGTAGACGGATTGCTCTCCATTCTAGCCGTGATGGGAACATGGAGATCTACGTCATGAACGCCGACGGGGCGAACCAGACCAGGCTCACGAATAATCCCGCCCGAGACCAGGTCCCGGCGTGGTCGCCGGATGGCACTAAGCTCCTATTCTGGTCTGATCGCGACGGCAATATTGATATCTATGTCATGAATCTGGACGGTACGGGTCAGACCAGACTCACAACCAGTTCAGGCGCCGACCAGGTTGCAAGCTGGTGTCGAGGCGGCAAGATCCTGTTTGCTTCAGAGCGCGATGGGAACTCTCAGATCTACGCCATGAATCCAGATGGCTCGGCTCCCGTTCGATTGACGAACAACTCCACGCGTGACTTCAATCCCGCCTGCTCTCCCGACGGCACAAAAGTGCTTTTCTGGTCCAATCGCGACGGCAACATGGAGATCTACGTCATGAACGCCGACGGGGCGAGCCAGACGAGGCTAACAAACAATCCGGCCCGGGAGGCTAATCCCGTCTGGTCGCCGGATGGCGCCAAAGTTGCCTTCTGGTCGGATCGCGACGGCAACAATGAGATCTACGTCATGAACGCCGACGGCTCAAACCCGGTCCGACTGACGAACAATCCGGCTCCTGATGTTGCGCCAGACTGGCGATAGAGGCCCCTGGCAGCCATACCTGCCTAGATTCAACCGGAATACCCGTTTCCCACGTCCAAAACGGGGCAATCCCACTTAGAACACGCCCACTCACAGAAGGAGACGGACATGTCCCTTGAATCAAGCAAGGCAGTAGTTCTCAAGGGCTGATGGTCGTCTGGGTACCTTCGGGACATGGGGGCGTACCTTCTCTTTGGAGCTGCGAGTTTCGTCACCCCCAGGGTACGCCGCCCACCTCCCTCACCCGCCCGTCCCCAACTTCCCGTCATTTCTCTACAGTCAGCGGAAGCCACTCTCCAGTTCGTCACCGGCGAGACAGGCGCTCGCACCGCCGTCATCATCCGACCGACGAATTTTTACTGAGCTGCTACGCCACGACATCAATGGTGTCGAACACTTCGGGCAGGGCGCGGAGCGTCTTGTGCACGGGGCACTTCGCCGCAATCCGGAGCAGGTCGTCGCGCTGCGCCTCCGTCACCGGGCCACGGATAACGATCTTGCGGCGAAACACCTCGATCAGGCCCTCGCGGCCGTCGACGCACTCGGCGCAGTCCTGGGCGTGGATGCGCTCGTGCTCCACCTCAACCGCGACTTCATGGACCGGGTAACCCTTGCGCCGGGCGTAGATTTGCAGCGTCATCGAAGTGCAGGCCCCGAGCGCGGCCGCGAGGAGTTCGTAGGGCGAAAGGCCAAGGTCGTCGCCGTCCTCGTCGCGCGGTTCATCGGCGACAAAGCCGTGGCCGGGCGCAGTCACGAGTTGGGCGTGGGTGTAATCGGCGAGGGATTGGACGATCACGGTAACGGGCATGGAGTGAGGGTACGTGAGGCCGTGGTTGAGGGCCTCATCGAGGTAGCGCCGCCCCAAGTCCGCTTCTTTCGCGCTCGTTGATCAATCGGTCTGACGCCCATCGCTCCAGGCGGCTAAAGCACGCGGCCCGGCACGTTGCGCGTTTCCCCGGTCGCTCGTACTCTCCCTATCACACCAGACTTCTCAAATCATCGCGGGTTCGTCGTGACTTTGAGAAGTTCGAACACTTTGAGAGCCACAAACCATGCAGTATCGTACGCTCGCCGGCACGCCGCTTCAGGTCTCGGCTGTTGGCTTTGGCGTCTGGACCGTGGGCACCACCTGGTGGGGGATCACCGATCGCAACGAGGGCATCGCGCTCCTGCGCCGGGCCCTGGACCGCGGCATCACCTTCTTCGACACCGCCGACACCTATGCCAGCGGCGACGCCGAAACCCTCCTCGCGGAGGCGCTGGGCGACCGCCGCGGCGAGATCATCATCGGGACGAAGTTTGGCTACGACATCTACAACCACCCAGATCGCCCTGGCCAGCAAGAGCGGCCCCAGGACTGGTCGCCGGCACATCTCCGCCGAGCCCTCGAAGGCTCGCTCCGGCGCCTCAAGACCGACGTCATCGACCTCTACCAGCTCCACAATCCGCGGATAGGCACGATCGAAGACGACGCGCTTTGGTCGGAACTCGACGCTGTACGCCGCGAGGGCAAGGTCCGGGCAGTCGGCGTGGCGCTCGGGCCCGCGATCGACGCCCGCCAGATCGGCGAAGCCGTCGCCGCTATCCGGCTGCGCGGCGCCGTCCCTCAGATCATCTACAACCTCTTCGAACAAGACCTCGGACGGGGCATCTTCGCGACGGCACGCGAGCATCGTGTTGGCATGCTCGCCCGCGTCCCCCATGCCTCCGGCCTGCTCGATGGTTCCGTGCAGCGCGATACGGAATTCGCCCCCGGCGACCACCGCAACTGGCGCGTCACCACCAACGAACGCAAAAGGGCCTGGCTCGAAGACGGCCTGGAAAAGATCGAACGTCTCGACTTCCTCAACAGCGGCAGGACCCTCGGACAGGCCGCCATCCAGTTCATCCTCCACGAACCCGCCGTCGCCGCCGTACTACCCAATATCTACAACGCCGCCATGCTCGACGAATTCGCCGCATTCGATAGCGCCGAGCCCCTGAGCGACGCCGATTACGCACGCGTGCAAGCGCTCTACGAACGCAACTTCGACCACATTCCGGCACGCTAGCAACGACGGAGGATTTTCGATGGCAGACGAAGCAGCTCGACCGGCGGCATCGCCCCCACGCCGGGGACCGTCCGTGGACTTGGACCCCAGCGGCCAGGTCACGGCGAAGGAACCGGACCGGGCGCCAAGGCAGTTCCTCAATTACGCCTTCTACCGCTTGGACCCGGCCTTCCGCCGTCTCCCGGCGGGCGAGCGTGCCGCGGCCCGTGACGCTTTCGAAGCCGTCATCCGGCGCTGGGAGGCCCACGACAGCCTCATCCTGCGCACCTATTCGTTAGTCGGCCTGCGTGCCGACTGCGACTTCATGCTTTGGCGCATCGCCACCGACCCCGGG
>CAMAUF010000279.1 GCA_945861295.1 bacterium
TCACGACGTGGGAGGGCAGCACGCGGGTGGGGACGAGCGTCGCGGCCACAAACGGCGTCCTCCACGACGAAGTCCTGCGCATGCTCGCCCTCGATCCCAGCTAGCCGTCTGGCCGGAAGATCTTGAGCGCCTTGAGGCCGGCGAGGGTCAGCGCCGCCATGCCAACGAACGCTCCTCCCGTACCGTAAACGCGGAGGTCGCCCGTCGGCGATGTCAGCGCGGTGACAGGCGCGTCCTGACCCCAGCGGAGGCGTTGTTCTGTGTCTTCGTCCACGAGGGCGGCTTCGATCGCGGTGATGCCGTCGTCGGGCGGCAAGAGCAGGGCATCGAGCAGGTCTGCCTGGACGACTTCGGCGAGGTCGCCGATGGTCGCCGCCTCCTCCACCAGGAAGCGGTCGACCCTAGTCCTCCGGAGCGCGGCGAGGTGGGCGCCGCACCCGAGTTCGGCGCCGATATCGCGCGCGAGGCTGCGGACGTACGTGCCCGGGCCGCAATCGAGCGTGAGCGTGAGCGTGAGCCGGTCCGGCGCCGTTGGCGTCAGTCGCAGCCGGTCGATCCGGACGGGTCGCGGGGCGATCGCGTGGGGCCGCCCGGCCCGGGCGGCGGCGTAGGCGCGTTCGCCCCCGACCTGCACCGCGCTGAAGGCCGGCGGGACTTGCTCGATCGTGCCCGTGAAGCGTGCTTCAAGGCGGCGGAGGCCAGCGTCGTCGAGGGCCGGGACGGGCGCGCGGGCCAGCTCCGATCCCGCCGCGTCGTCCGTATCGGTCGTCACGCCGAGGACCACCTCGCCCGTGTACGACTTGTCATGGACGGTCATGTACTCCACGAGGCGTGTCGCCTGTCCGAAACAGACGACCAAGAGGCCCGTCGCCGCTGGATCGAGGGTGCCGGTGTGGCCGATGCGGGGCTGGCCGGTGATCCCGCGCAGCTTGGCGACGACGTCGTGGCTCGTCCAGCCAGGCTCCTTGTCGATCAGCAGGATGCCGTCGAGGTCAGTGGCGCGGCGGCGGCGTCCCACGGCTAGTCCGCGTCTTCGTCGTCTTCGTCGTCTTCGTCGTCTTCGCCGTCCTCACCTTCGTCGTCGTCGAACTCGTCGAAGTCATCGCCTTCGTCCCGCTCGTCGAGGGCGCCGCCGTCGTTTCGCGGCGCGGCCAGTGGGTCTGTGCCGCTGGCGGCGGCCGGATCAGCGGCGGGCGGCACGGCGACTTCGTTGATCAGTGAGGCAAGCCGGGCCCCGCGCTCGATCGAAGGGTCGAAGCGGAAGTGCAGCCCAGGCACAGCCCGCATCGCCAAGCGGTGCCGCAGTTCGGCTTGGAGGAAGTGAGACGCGCGCGCCAGGCCCGCCAGCACGTCGTCCCGCTCCTCTGGCCTACCCAGATGCGAGATGTACACGACGGCGTTGCGGAGGTCCGGAGCGACCTGCACCTCGGTGATCGAGGTGAGGCCTTCCGCTATCCGCGGGTCCTTGACGTTGCGTTGAATGAGCTTGCTCAGCTCGGTGCGGAGCAGTTCGTTGACGCGTTCGGTGCGCCTCGACATCGCTATGGCCGCCTTGCCGCGCTAGTTGGCGCGCTCCTGATGGAAGAACTCGATCACGTCGCCTTCCAGGAACTTGTCGAAGCCGCCGATGACGATGCCGCACTCGTAGCCAGTGGCCACGTCGCGGACGTCGTCTTGGAAGCGCTTGAGGCCTTCGCAGCGGCCGGTCCCGAGTTCCTGGCCTTTCCGCGTGATGCGGATGTTGAGCCCGCGCCGGATGATCCCGTCGGTGACGTAGCTGCCGGCGATCGAACCGAGCCGGCTCGACTTGAAGACCTGCCGGATCTCGGCGTGGCCATCGACGACGCGGTTGTAGACCGGTTCGTACATGCCCTGGAGCGCCTTCTCGATGTCTTCGAGGAGCTGGTAGATGATCGAGTACGTCCGGACATCGACGCCGGAAGCTTCGGCCCGCTTCTTGGCCGATGGGTCGATCTTGCTGTTGAAGGCGAGGATGATCCCGTTTGCGGCCTCGGCCAGCATGACATCTGAATCGTTCACCGCGCCGGTGGCGCTGTGGATGATCTTGACCTTGACCTCATCCGAGGAGAGCCGTTCGAGCGCCCCGCGGATGGCCTCGGCGCTGCCGCGCACGTCGGCCTTAAGAATAATGATCAGCTCTTTGAGCTTGCCGGCGCTGATCTCGTTGAACAGGGTGTCGAGGTTGACGTGGGCGTGATCGGTCTGTTCGCGGGCTTCGCGCCGGCGGCGGCGCTCGTCGACGATCTGGCGCGCGAGGCGCTCATCGGCGACGACGCGGACGCGTTCGCCGGCTTCGGGCACCGTTTCCAGTCCCATGATGACGACTGGCGTCGATGGGCCGGCCTCGCGCAAGCGCTCGCCGAGGCTGTTGAACATCGCTTTCACTTTGCCGCTGATCTCGCCGACGACGATGGCGTCGCCCTGGCGGAGCGTGCCCCCTTGGACGAGCAGCGTGGCGACAGGCCCGCGGCTCGCCTCCATCTCCGCTTCGATGACGACGGCGTTCGCCATCCGATTCGGGTTCGCCTTGAATTCGCCGACTTCGGCGACGAGGTTGATCGCTTCGAGCAGTTCGTCGATGCCGGTCGCCTTGGTGGCGCTGACTTGGATGCTCAACACGTCGCCGCCGAAGTCCTCCACGATGACGTTGTGCTCGGTCAGCTGTTGCTTGACGCGGTCCGGATTTGCGCCTGGCAAGTCGGACTTGTTGATGGCCACGATGATCGGCACGCCGGCGTTCTGGGCGTGACTGATCGCCTCAGCCGTCTGCGGCATCACGCCGTCGTCGGCCGCGACCACCAGGATTGCGATATCGGTGGCTTGAGCGCCGCGCGCGCGCATGGCGGTGAAGGCCGCGTGGCCCGGCGTATCGATAAACGTGATCGTCCGCCCATCGCGGATAACCTGGTAGGCGCCGACGTGCTGCGTGATCCCGCCGGCCTCGCCTGCGGCCACACGCGTCGTGCGGATGGTGTCGAGCAGGCTGGTCTTGCCATGGTCGACGTGCCCGAGGATGGTGACGACGGGCGGCCGGGCGACGAGCGTGGTTGGGTCGTCGGAGGGCAGGGCGTCCTCGACGACGATGGGTACGACCGGTTCGAGCTCAAGCTCGCTCGGGTCGAATCCCATGTCCACGGAGACGATCGCCGCCGTATCGAAGTCGATGGTCTGGTTAATCGCGGCCATGACCCCGTGGGTCATGAGCCGCTTGATGATCTCGATGCCTGAAACATTGAGTGCGTCCCCAAGCTCTTTCACGGTCAACGCTGCCGGGAGCTTGACGGGACGGGCCTTGGTCGTGGGTACTGCCGTCATTCTCTTCCGCCTTCTGGTTCATGGACCGGCAAGCTAAGGGCGAAGGCGCGCAATGCCTCCACGTCGTCTTGGGCCGGGGATATTTTGAGTGCGTTTGCTATCGTAGCGCCTTTCAGCGCTTTCACCCAACAGGCGGCTCGGGCGTGGAGGTATGCGCCGCGCCCGTTCGCCCGGCTGGTCGGGTCCACTTCCACGCGGCCCTCTGGCGTGCGCACGATCCGGACGAACGCACGCTTGCCTTCCTCCTCGCGGCAGCCGATACAGGTCCGCTGCGGGCCTGGCCGCGGAGGCGGTTTCGCGATGGCGGGCCGTTGCCGGCCTTTAGTGGATCCTGCCCTTGTA
>CAMAUF010000280.1 GCA_945861295.1 bacterium
TGTCAACCGCCAGCGAATCGAGCGTGCCTGACATAGGCTGGACGTGTTCGGCCTTGCGGTCACGTCCGGCAGCGTCCCCCGGTGCCGAGCGGCGACTCGGCCGCCGCGTCCTCCGCCGTCGCGCCCCGGGAGTGGGGAACCCGGTACACTGCGTGCACAATCCTGTCGTCGAAAGAGAGTCTCCATGGTGAATCGCATCAGCGCGCTCTTCGGAATCCGTTACCCCGTGGTCATGGGGGCGATCTCCCAGATGCCCGAGTTCGCGGCCTGCGTCTCCAACGCGGGGGGCTTGGGCGGCATCGCCGGGGCCGCCGCTCCCCCGGAAGTGCTCCGCGAGCGGATCCGGAAGATCCGCGACCTTACCGACAAGCCGTTCTCGATCAACTTCCCCATCGTGTTGACGCCCGAAAAGGACCTCCAGCCGAAGATGGAGATGATGGCCGAAGAGAAGGTCCCGGTCGTGATCACCTCGGCGGGCAACCCGAAGCTCTGGACCGCGTTCCTCAAGTCCGGCGGCTGCACGGTCGCGCATGTCCTGCCCACGCTCTACCACGCCCGCAAAGCCGTCGAGGCTGGCGTCGACGCGATCATCGCGGAGCCGGCCGAATCCGGCGGCTACCGCGGCGAGCACGAAGTTTCGATGATGGTGCTCATCCCCGGTATCCATCGTGCCTGTCCGGACATGCCCTTGGTCGCCGCGGGCGCGGTCGCGGACGGGGACGGCCTCGCGGCCGTGATGGCCCTAGGCGCCGATGGCATCCAGATGGGCACGCGCTTCCTCGCGACGACGGAGGCAAATGTGCCCGACCACGTCCGCAAGCTCATCCTCGCGGCGATCGATACCTCCACGATGTCGGCCGAAGGCCGCGTCAAGCCGCGGATCAACCGCCCCGAACTCGCGATGGAGGTCCTCGGCGAAAAGCGCCAGACGCAGATGGGCCAAGTCGCGGCGCTCATCGACAGCGTCAAGACGGTCGAGCAGGTCATGCGGGACCTCCTCGAAGGCGGCTCGGCGGCCTCGGCTCGGGTGGCGGCCGCGATGGCGTCTCTTCGCGATCCCGCGGCGGTCTGACGCCATGAACTTCGGCCTGCACCTCATCCCGCAAGACATCTCTATGGACGAACTGCTCCGGGCCTGGCGTTGGGCCGATGATGCCGGCTTCGATTGGGTCGATATTTCGGATCATTTCTACGAAGCGCCGGCAATCCATGGCGGCGACGGGCCTTGCTTCGAAGCCACCACCGGCATGGCCGCGCTCGCCATGGCGACCAAGAAGGTCCGGGTCGGCGTCGTCGTGCTCGGCATGAACTACCGGCATCCGGCGGTGCTCGCCAACGCCCTGGCCACGATCGACCACCTCAGCAACGGCCGCATGGAGGTCGGGCTCGGCGCCGGTTGGCACGAAGCCGAGTATCGCGCCTACGGCATCCCCTTCGCGCCGATCAAGGAGCGGCTCGACATCCTCGAGGAGGGCGTCCAGGTCGTGAAGATGCTGCTCACGGAGGATCGCGCGAACTTCGCCGGCAAGTACTTCCAGTTGGCCAACGCAGCCTGCAACCCTAAGCCGCTCCAGGCGCATCCGCGGATCTGGATCGGCGGCAACGGAGAAAAGCGCACGCTGAAGATGATCGCCAAGCACGCCGACGGCTGGAACTCACCCTATCCGTCGGCCGAGGAGTTCATCCGCCTCTCCGGCGTCCTCGACGGGTACTGCGAAGCCGCTGGCCGCGACCCAGCCACGATCGAGCGCAACGTCAACCTCAGCTTCCATATGGCCGCCAGCTCCGCCTCAGTAGTGAGGTCGGAGGCGCACTTTGCCGAATCCTGGGGCGCCGCCGCTTCGCGCATCCGCGAGCGTGGCGTCATCGTCGGCGGCCCGGACGAGGCTATCGAGCGCGTGGCGAAGTACGCCGCCGCCGGCGTGGCGCGCGTCAACATCTCGGTGCGCCCGCCGTTGGACTGGGACGCCCTCTACGGCTGGGCGGAGAAGGTCATCCCGGCTTTCGCCTAAAACGTGTCGAGGTTCTCGGCCACGGGCGGCTCCGCGAGGCAGGCCATGATCTCGGGCGAGACCGAGCGGTGCCACTCGGCTTGCGAGTAGCGCTGGTACGCCTGCTCGTCGCCGAACGAGAGGAAGAGCACGTACTCGTGCGGCTCGCCCTGCGTCCGGCGGTAAGCGAACACGTTCCCTGGTTCGTTCGCCTGCACGTCGCGCACGAGCTGAAGCACCAGGCGCTCAAAATCCGCCTCTTTGTTGGAATGCACCTTCATTCGCCAAAGCACCGTCGTTGTCATCGAATCCCTCCGCAGAGTAAAGAACGAGGGCATCGTGCACCGAACCGTAGCTCGGCTCAAGCCGTGGCTCACGGCATCCGCGTGGGTGTAGAGTGGCCCAAACGCATCCGCGTCGTGGGGGTTTGGTCGAATGGATATGGTGGAATTCGCAAGAGAGCTCTTTGAGGCCGCCGAGGCCGGCGATGTGGATCGGCTTCAAGCGTTGATCGCGCCGGACGCCGCCATCGTCCAGAACGGCGTCGCGACTACCACCGCGGGGCTGCTCGCGTTCAACCGCGCGGTCCACGACGTCGCCCCAGACCTGCGGTACCTGAACGCGGTCCGTTCGGCCACTGCTGACGGCTTCGTCGAAGAGCATGTTGTCTCTGGCACCGCAGGCGGGGAATCGTTCCGCCTCCCGGCCTGCGTGGTCGGGACGGTTGAGGCCGGAGTTCTCACGTCGCTCCGGGAGTATGCCGATATGAGCCAGGGTCGGCCACTCCTGCGGGCACTCCGCGTGTAGCCCGCTGAGGGCTGTTCCCTGGCTGGACGGCCGGTATAGTCCACAGAGCGGCACGCCGCATCAGGAGCACAAAGATGGACATCCTCAGCCTCTTCCGCCTCGACGGGGACGTCGCGGTGGTAACCGGCGCGGGCACCGGCATCGGCCGCGGCATCGCGCTCGGCCTCGCCAGTGCAGGCGCCGATGTCGTCGTGGCGGCGCGCCGAGCGGACATGATCGAGGCCGTCGCGGCCGAGATCCGGGCGATGGGCCGTCGCGCCCTCGCCGTCCCCACCGACGTCATGGTCGAAGACCAGGTCAAGAACCTCGTCGACAAAACCGTGGCGGAGTTCGGCAAGCTCGACATCTGGGTCAACAACGCCGGCGGCCTCCAGGGCGAGCGGCCCGTCGTCCTGCGCCAGCACACGGACGAATCGTTCGGGCACATCCTCGACCTGAACTACGTCGCGGTCTGGCGTTGCATCCGGCTGGCGCAGGAGTTCATCCAGCCGGGCGGCCGCTTCATCAACGTCAGCTCCATCGCCGCCGACCGCAACGGGACCCCGACGAACGGGCCGTACGGCGCCGCCAAGGCCGCCGTCAACCACCTGACGAAAACCTACGCGTCGGAACTCGCACGGCGGAAAATCCGGGTGAACGCGATCGCCCCGGGCCCCGTCGATACGGAGGACTTCCGCGAGTCGATGCGGATCGGCGACGCCGAGGTGCAGGCGATGGCGAAGAACGTCATCCTCGGCCGCATGGGCTCCGACGAGGACTTCGGCGCCGCCGCTGTCTATTTGGCCTCGAAAGCGTCGGACTGGGTGACCGGGCAAGTCCTAGTGGTCAGCGGAGGGCCGTGACCGCTGCTACTTCTGGCCCGGAGGGT
>CAMAUF010000281.1 GCA_945861295.1 bacterium
ATCCCCGTCCTGCCGCGAATCGCCGCCCACCTCATGGCCCGGCAGCCATGATCGAGGTCGCCGCGGCCCTCGATTCCCTGGCGGGCCTTTACGGCGAACCGGTCCACACCCCCAGCGGCGACCCGCTCGCCGAACTGATCCTGACCGTCCTCTCTCAGAATACCGCCGACACCAACAGCGGGCGCGCCTTCACCCAGATGTTGCGCCGCTACAGCTCGTGGGAGGCGGTTGCCGCCGCGCCGCCGGAGGAACTGGTCGCGACCATCCAGATCGGCGGTCTCGCCCAGCAGAAGGCGCCGCGCATCCAGGCGATCCTGCTGGCTGTCCGCGAGCGTTCGCCGGATTGGGACCTCGGCTTCCTGGGCGAACTCCCGCTCGAAGAGGCTCGCACCTGGCTGCGCGCGCTCCCCGGCGTGGGCCCGAAGACGGCGGCCTGCGTCCTCTTGTTCGCGCTGGGTCGGCCCGCGCTGCCGGTCGATACGCACGTCGAGCGCGTCAGCAAACGGCTCGGGCTCATCCCAGAGCGGCTGACGGCGGAGCAGGCGCACGCCGCCCTCGAAGCCGTCGTCGAGCCGGGCGCCTACTACCGCTTCCACATGCTCCTGATCAAGCACGGCCGGCGGACGTGCGCCGCGCGCCGCCCCGCCTGCGGACGCTGTCCGCTCGCCGCCATCTGCCCGGCTCGCGCGATGGAATGAGGCTTGGTGGGGGATGGGCGCAGGCCTAAACCGGCTCTCTTAGCCAGCGCCCAGCCTCACCCCAACCCTCTCCCGCCGCGGCAGGAGAGGGAGGTTCTTTGGCTCGGGCCGCTCACTCCTCGTTCGTGAAGTGCTCGATCGGGCGATGCTTGGCCGCCTTGGGGCGTCGCTCGCGGTCAAGCATCGCCGCCACGGGCGGGCTCGCGACGCCGAGCGCGAACAGCGCCGCCCCCAGGCCGGCCATCGTGAGGTAGTTCCGGATGGGCACGCCGCAGACCGCTTCCGTGATCGCCATCAGGTCCTCGCCGAAGGGGTCAGCGCCGAACGCCTGGGAGACGAGCCAGCGGAAGCCCCACGCCAGCGCGGCCCCGAACCCGGAGCCGACCATGATTGCGCCGCCGGCGGCTCGGATGCGTCCGAACCCTTCCCCTTTGAGGATCAACCCGATGCCCAGCAGCCCACCCACGGCCGTCAGGACCAAGGCCGCTATCGAGGCGCGTTGGTGCGTCTCCTTCGAGAGCTGTCCCACGAAGAACTCCAACAAGCCTTGGGTCGGGAAGGTGTCGAGCGATTGGTCCCCTGTCCGGTCGAACGCTGCTAGGCCTTCGGCATAGACGATGCCGGTGGAGCGGTCGACGATGATCTGGCGCAGCTCCGCCGTCGAGCTGCGTTGCACCTCCGCCTTGCTGACGAAGACGCCTAAGGGGTATCCGGGCACCAGAAACGGGTCGGTCGGGCTGCTAGCGGCGAGGAGGCGTAGGTCGCTCTCGTGCTCCGCGAGCACCAGGTCGATTTCGGTGACCGTCGAAATTCCGGCCGCGAGGATCGCGCGGGCGCGCGTTTCGCTGGTCACTTGGCGGGCGCTCAACGCCCCGACGAGCAGGAATACCACGATCGCCAGGGCGACCGTATAGCCGGCCCTTCCACCGTCCTCGCTGGAGACGGCTTGGCGGGCTAGGCGCTCTCGCGGCGAAAGCGAGGCTCGGGGGTTTCTGCGCGCGCGGCCAAACATCCTCAGCCGCAGCTTAGACGAACTTCACGACTATCGTCCCGGCGATCCGGTCCTGGAGCGTCCGCCGCCGCCGATCGAAGGCGGCCATGACGAAGCCGGTAAAGACGAGGAAGAGCGAGACACCGATCGCGATGGCCGCCTGGCCCGAGGATTCACGGACCCCCACGGCAACCATGATCCCGAGCCCGATGACGAGCAGATATGCCAGGAGTCCGAGTACACGCCCCGCCGCCCCGATCGCGCCGAGCGGCCGTCCGTCCGAGCGGACCACGCGCAACCGCATCACGCCCGAGCCGACGGTCTGGCCCTTCCAGGCCAGGCCGACGAAGAAGTACAGCAAGAAGCAGGGCAGGATCGCCCCGGCGCAGCCCCAGAAGATCGCGATCGACGTCGCGGTCGGGTCTGTCTTCTCGAAGTCGGAGGAGACGAGGATAACCAGCGAGCCCGCGATCAGCAGCAGCGCCGCGATCACGAACATCATCAGCAGGTCGAGGATAGCTGCCACGAACCGCGCCTCAAACGAGGCGTAGAACATCCGCGACGTCCCCTGGGGAATGCGCTGAGTCAGGCCGGATTGGATCGCCGCGTTCGCCGCCATTGCCCGATTGTAGGCCGGGCGCCAGCACGAGGGTACCCGTGGCCGCAAAGTTGGCTTGACGCGGGCTTGCGGCTTCACGGCTATCCTTGCGAGCATGCCCAAGTTGCCCCGGCCTGTCCCCGCGGGACCCGTGACGTACAGCCCTTGGCGCCCCGCCGCGGCCGTCCACATCGTGGTCAGCGCCGCCCTTGCCGGGATCATCATCGGCACGGTCTGGTCGACGTTCTGGGAGCGCGGCAAGCTGGCTGGCGAGGAGTACCACCTGTGGCGCTGGCAGACCGAGACACTGCTCGATACCGTCTTCTCCCGCATCGGCATCGGCCCATCCCCGGAGGGGGAGGAGGCCGCTCTGGCGATCCGGGCCTATTTCGGCCTTACGACTCAGATCCGCGACCTCAGCGAAGCCGCCGCTCCCGACCTCGCCCTCATCCAGACGCTCACGAACGAGCGCGCCATCTACGAGAACGATGTTGAGCGGTACGTCGAGGGCCTAGTCGACGACGCGCTCGTTTCGGTCGGCCTCAAGCGCGCGCTGCCGCTGTTTTCGGGCGTCAGGTTGACCTGGCCGCCGGTAGACTTCGAACTGACGACGCCGCCCCGGCTGCTGATCCGCTCGCCGCGTGACCTGGTCCGGCGCGATGGCGATACGCTGCTGAAGCCCGGCCTCGAGATCGATGACATCGAACGGATCGAGCGCGAAACCAGTGATGGGGACACTGTCTCGCTGGTTGTCGGGATCGGCGGGCTCGCGGCTTACCCCGCCATCGTGACGGCGGACCGGTCGTACGGATCGCTCCTTGATACGGCCTCGCACGAATGGGTGCATCACTATCTCGCCTTCTACCCGCTTGGCGCGCAGTGGGGCAACGGCGGCGACGCGGAGACCCTGAACGAAACGACGGCGAGCATCGCCGGGCGCGAGTTGGCCGGGCTCATCCAGATGCGGCGCCCGCTGACCTTCGATGAAGGCGGCGACGGCCGCCGCTCGGCCGGCCAGCCCGTGACGGTGGATTTCAACAAGGAGATGCGGGAGACCCGGCTCGAAGTCGACCGGCTGCTCGGGGCGGGCCAGGTCGTGGAAGCCGAGGCGTACATGGAGGAGCGCCGCCAGTTCCTCGAACGGAACGGCATCGTGATCCGCAAGCTGAATCAGGCCTATTTCGCGTTTTACGGGACCTACGCCGATGGTCCCGCCTCATCGAACCCCGTTGGCCCCAAGATCGAGCGCGTCTGGGAGCTGACGAAGGACGTCGGCCGCTTCCTCAAAGTGATGCGCGACGTCACGAATGTGCGCGACCTCGATGAGAGCCTCGCGCTCCTGGAAGCGGCGGCCGGGGGCACGGGCGGCGTCCCT
>CAMAUF010000282.1 GCA_945861295.1 bacterium
TCACCAGCCACATCGCCGGCACCGAGCGAAAGCTGTCGCTCACCCACCATCCGGAGTCGGCGGCTGGCGGCTCCAGCCCGATCACCCCGAATCGGGACAGACAAACGCGCGCGAGCCAGTAATTCCCGATATTCATCGAGACCGCCGCCTGGTTGACGCGTAAGAAAGCCGCGCCGCGCACCTCGCCTGGCGTGTTCGCGGCGCAGTCCGCCAGAAAGCGTACGCTCGCGCCGCCGGCCGGCCACCTCGGGTGGCGGCCCGCCAGCAGCGCCATCTGCTCCCCAAATTCCAGGTCGCCCGGGGCGAGGTTCGCGGCCATCGCTACGCCTTCGCCAGCCGCCAGCCGCCGGTGTCGAGCTTTTCGTTGATCAACATCGGGTGGCAGTTCCCGCAGAGCGGGCCTGTGAACGACGTACCGCCGCTGGCGACGGTGTGCATCATGAACTCACCGCCGTAGCGCTCGACGCCGTCCTTGTGGCAGAAGAGGCAGCGCTTACCGTCGCTCGCCTTCGGCTCCGCCCACTCCCACGGCCAAGTCTGCTTCTTGAGTGTGACCGTCACGCTCTCCTTCGGGTCGACGGCCTTGCCGGCGTTCCGGTCGCGCGCCCACTGTCGCGCCTCCTCCGAGCCGACCCATTTGATCGCGTTCGAAAGCAGCGTCCGGTAGGACGGGTTGTTGTAGCTCGTGGGCACATCTCCGGCCTGGATGTAGACGATCGGGCTGTTCTTGTAGTGCTTCGCCCAAGAGACCATGTTGCTGGCGGGCGGGTGATGCCAGTCATCGCGGTTGAACATCTTGCCGTTGCCGACGACCTGGTAGGGCGAAAAGAAGTTGTCGTCCGTGAAATCGAAGTCGCTGCGCACCAGCGGCACGACGTCGGCTTCGTTGTACGGCGCCAGGTAGAGCTCGTCCTGGAGGTCGAACCGCGCCGGCAGCCCCTTGGTCACGGGGTGGTCTGGATTGGTGACAACGTACGTGCTGCTGACGCCGAGCAGGTAGCCGGAGTCCGGGTAGGCGACGCCGTTGAGCGTCCCCGGGTAGTACAGGAAACGGCCGCCGATGATGTTGGCGTACTCGTCCCAATCCGGCCAAGAGCAGGCGTGATGATGGATGAAGACGAAGCCGTGCTTGCCCTCCTCCATGATCGCCATCAGGTCCCGCTTGAACTCCTCGGGCACGGGCGGGGCAGGGTCGCCCGCCTTACGCCCGAAGCCGACGCCCTGCATCGAGTAGTCGACGATAACGTCGTAGGGCTTGGCGTTCGCCGGCTTGTAGAAGAGCTGGGATGCGGGCGCCTCCACGTGCGTCCACGCGATCCCGTCCTTGCCGAACGAATCCATCATGTCGAAAAACGGGCCGCGTTGGAACGGGTGGCCCTTGCTGGCGAGCAGGACGTTGACGGGCATAGGTGAGCCTCCTTGGTGGTAGCCCGCATTCTACGCCGAAAGGCTGGCCGTTTGGCCAGTGGCGAAAAAAGCGGCGTGGAACTCGTCGCCGCAGCCGTCAGAATGATGGTGCGAAGCGGCGGGCCAGTCCGCACTCCCGGCCATGATGGAGTAACCTAGGTAGCTCGCGCGGCTCCGAGGGGTCGCTGCCCACTGGAGAAGCCCACCTATGGCCGATGGCACTTGGGTCACCCTTGGCCCCGCAGCCGACATCCCCGCCGGCAAGTCGAAGGATTTCCCGCTCGGCGAACAAAACATCCTCGTCGCCAACTGCAACGGCGTCTTCTTCGCTATCGAAGACCGCTGCACGCACGACGACGCGCCGCTCGCCGATGGCCGCGTCTTGCAGCGCTCCTGCGAACTCGAATGCCCCCGCCACGGCGCCCGCTTCGACCTCAAGACGGGCAAGGCGCTCTCGCTCCCGGCCTTTAACGCGGTCGCTAGCTACCAGCTGCGGACGACGACGGAGGGCGTGCTGGAAGTGAACACCGAAACGACCAAGCCCGAACAGCGCCACGAAGACCCGCGCGGGATCGGCTTCGGCTTCAGCCTGTAGAATCCGGGCCGTGGTCAGCGACACGGTGGCGACTCAAGCGGGGTTCTGGCTCGGCATCACCGGGCTGGTGGTGTCGTTTGTGGGCTTCGGCGTCGCCTGGTGGCAACTGCGGAAGACACAGACAGCCGTCCAAGCGGCCATGGAGGCGCGCCAAGCAGCGCAATCCCGGATTGCCCAGCACGACTTGGTCAAGCGCCTGGACGAGATCGCCCGGATAGAGTCCGACTTGGACGAAGCGATCGCGGCGCGGGATCCCTCACGCGTGAGGGAAGCGCTAGCCCGCTGGCGCACGACCGCCAGAGAGGCTATCGCCGTTCTCCGGCGCGAACACCCGGATTGGTCCGAACTCATCGGCGCCATGGAAGGGAGTCTCGCGGAGGCGGGCGCGATTACCCCGAGCCTCTCAATCAGGCCGTTTACGTATCGACCACTTATCGAGGTGATTCGGCGGGTGGCTGACCTCTCGACTGACCACCTCACGGAACTTCGCGTGTACAATGGAGGCTACGATGAGCATGAATCCTAAGCTCCGTGAACTGGTGGAGTCCCTCACCACGCGCTCACGCCAGGGTGCGATCACCTGGAAGGAGACCGGTCAACCCGACTGGTTCGCGCTGCGCACCGAGACGGGCACTGTATTAGTGGGCTCGACGTACGGGGACGGGCAATGGCCTCATGCTATCCGTGTGCTGGACGCTCGGGGGATTGAGGTTCTGAGCTTCAGGGAGTGGTGGCTCGATTACGAGGGCAGCGCCGTTGACCCGGACGACGAAAGGTCGTCGGAGAGCCCCGAATCACGCGACACCAGCCTGACGGGACTCTACGCCGCCGCCAAGAACGGTGAGGTTCGCTACGCTAAAGTGCTCGACGGTATCCTCCGGGACGTGGCCGCCGTCCCCGCTTGAGCCATGCTCGGAGCCGCCACCTCCCGCGGCTTGAACCCGCGGGCGCCGGCCGCGGCCGATAACGCTACTTCGCCAGCGCCTCATCCAGCAGCTTGCGCATCGCCGCCGCGTCGCGCGGGCCGCCGGCGAGCACCTGCGTGCCCACCACCCAAGTCGGCGTGCTACGGAGGCCGAGCGTCTGTGCTTCCCGCGCCGCCTCTTGGAGCTTCGTGACTGTCGCCGCGTCCGCGAAGCAGGCATCGAACGCTTCCTTTTTGGCGCCCGCCTCCACCGCGTAGGCGGCCAGCTTGTCGTCGCTGAAACGCCCCGCGTTGAGCCGCTCCGCCTCCAATTGGCCCGCTTTCGCCTGCTCCAGGAAGAGCCGGTGGTGGAACGGCCAGAAGACGTTTTGCTCAGCGGCGCAGCTCGCGGCCATCGCCGCCTTCACCGATTCCGGCCCGAGGATCGGGAAATTCTTGAACTCGAACCGCACCTTGCCCGTCAGCACGTACTCGTCTACAAACACCGGCTCCAGCGTTAACGAGTAGCGCAGGCAGAACGGGCATTGGAAGTCCTCGTACACAGCGACCGTCACCTTCGCGTCCTTCGCCCCCAAAGCCATGCCGTCCGCCAAACCTGGTGGCAGCGTGCGCGTCAGCGGCGTAAAGTCCAGCGGCGTGGCCGCGGTGGTCGCGGCACGCGTCGCCGCGCGCGTCGTGGTGCCCGAAGCAGCCGCGGTCGTCGCTGAGGTGGTCCCGGG
>CAMAUF010000283.1 GCA_945861295.1 bacterium
AGCGCGGTTGAGGCCCTCTCCCATGTCCAATCTGGCCAGCGGCTCTATCTGCATGGTGGCGCGGCGACGCCACGTGCCCTCGTCGAAGGGTTGATGCTGCGCGCGCCTGGGGTCCGGGACGTCGAAATCGTGCATCTGCACACGGAAGCCCCGGCGCCCTACGTGAGCCAGGAGTTCGCGCGGCATATCCGTCACAATGCGCTGTTTATCGGCCCGAACACGCGGGCTGCCGTCGCGGCGGGAGATGCGGACTACACGCCCGTGTTTCTTTCGGAGATTCCGTCGCTGTTCGAACCGGGAGGCGCGCTCCCGCTGGATGTTGCGCTGATCCAGGTGACCGAACCTGACGCGAGCGGGCACTGTTCCCTCGGGGTTTCGGTCGATGTCGCGCTGGCAGCTGTGCGAAACGCTTCGTTGGTGATAGCCCAGGTCAACCCGCGCATGCCGTGGACGCACGGCCCGCTCCTTCGGGCGGAGGACATCCACCTTGCGGTGGCGGATGAGCGAGCACTGCCGCACCGTGAGCCGCCGGACCTGACGGATGAGATGCGGGCCATCGGCCGCCACGTGGCCGCGCTCATCCCCGATGGCGCCACGTTGCAGATGGGGATTGGCGGCATCCCCAACGCGGTCCTCGCCGAACTGGGCGGCCATCGCAACCTTGGCGTGCATACCGAGATGTTCAGCGACGGCCTGATGCCGTTGATGGAGTCGGGCGTGGTCAACGGTTCGCGCAAGACCTTGCACGCCGGAAAGGTCGCGAGCGCGTTCGTGCTCGGTTCGGACAGGTTGTATCGGTTCGTGGACCACCACCCAGATCTCGAAATGATGCCGGTGGAGTACACCAACAACGTTGAGGTGATCGCGATGCACGATGCGATGGTCGCGATCAACGCTGCCCTGAGCGTCGACCTCACCGGCCAGGTCGCGGCCGATTCACTCGGCCCGCGGTTCTACAGCGGCATCGGCGGGCAAGTGGACTTCATCCGGGGCGCGGCGCGGTCGCGAGGCGGCGTGCCGATCATCGCGCTGCCATCGACGGCCGTCGCGAAAGGCCCGGCCGCGCCGGGCGCCGTCGCTGGGCTGGTGAGCCGCATCTGCGCCGCCTTCGAACCCGGGACGGGCGTGGTGACGACGCGCGGCGACGTGCACTGGGTGGTGACGGAGTATGGCGCACGCAACCTCCATGGCCGGACCATCCGGGAGCGGGCGCGCATGCTGATCGAACTGGCCCACCCGGCGTTTCGCGGTCCGCTGGAGGAGGAAGCGGCGGCGCTCGGTTATCTCGGCGGGGGACGATCTCGGTCCTAGTCCCTCGCGTCCATCGCGGAGCGGAAAGCCGCCCCGCTTGCCCGACGCCGATCGGCTGATTCGGGTACCCTCGATCCATGCGCGTGCTCGCCATCGAGTCATCCTGCGACGAAACGGCGGCCGCGATTGTCGTCGATGGGCGGCTGGCGGAATCGTCGATCGTGGCGAGCCAGGTCGACTTGCACGCGCGGTACGGCGGTATCGTGCCCGAGGTCGCCAGCCGGCAGCACCTGGCCGCGATCGGGCCGGTCGTCCGGGAGGCGCTCGCCGAAGCGGGCTGCACGCTCGATGACCTCGACGCCGTCGCCGCGACGCGCGGGCCTGGCCTCTCCGGCTCGCTGCTGGTGGGCTACAACTTCGCCAAGGCGCTCGCCTTCGGGCGCGACCTGCCGTTTCTCGGCGTCAACCACCTCGAGGGCCACATCTACGCCAACTGGCTGATGGCGAATGGACACGCCTCGTCAAGCTCGGCGAACCAAGACGCCTCGTCGAGCTCGGACGATCGAGACGCCTCGCCCGGCCCGGCGGGCGACCCCGAGCCCACTTTCCCCGCCCTCTGCCTCGTCATCTCGGGCGGGCACACGGACCTCGTCTTCATGCGCGGGCACGGTCGGTATCAGCGCCTCGGGGGGACGCGCGACGACGCTGCCGGCGAAGCCTTCGACAAGGTCGGGCGGATGCTGGGGCTGCCTTTCCCGGGCGGCCCGCAGATCGCGAAGGCGGCGCTCGAAGGCGGGCCCTCGTCGCTCAAGTTGCCGCGGGCATGGATGCACGGGACGTTCGACTTCAGCTTCAGCGGGCTCAAGACGGCGGCGCTCCACGCCGTGCGTGAAGGACGCTGGGATGTGCCGTCGATCGCCTGGGAGTTCCAAGAGGCCGTCGTCGACATCGTCGCGGGCAAGACATCGCGGTTGGCGAAGGAGCTGGGTGCGGCCCAGGTGCTGGTCGCGGGCGGGGTCGCTTCGAACACGCGGTTGCGCGAGGAGCTGGCGCTGCGCTGCGCCGTCGCGGTGCGGATCCCGCCGCCGAAACTCTGCACGGACAACGCGGCGATGATCGGCGCGGCGGCCGGCTTTCGCCTCGCGCTCGGGCAGCGCAGCCCGTTCGAAGAGGACATTTTCACCTCGAACGACTGGGCGCGAGTGGGCGAGGCCTGAGGAAGTGGTGAGCCGCGAGCGGTCACGTCGAGGACGGGTGAGGCGATTTCGCGGGCGGAAAAACCGCGTGGTAGGCGTGTGGTGAGCACATCGGGGCGTGAGTTGGGTCGTGTGCATGAACTGAGCGGTACGTGTGGCCCTCCTGAGCGAGTCGGTGTGGTGGTCGTGTGCGGCAACAGTGCGCCGCCGGGAGGCGGTAGCGCGTGACGGGAGGCGAGCGGGGCTGGTCATGGCGTGAGTGTGGCCGATCGGCGCGGGAGGTCGAAGCCGGGGATGGCGGCACCGTTGGCCAAGATTACCGTAGGCCGCGGAGAAGCTCCATTTGAGATCCGCGTTCGATGTCCCGGTGCCGTGCGTGTACACATCGCTTTGTTTCCCGGGCTCGATCTCCATCAGCACGGCCAACGGCGGCCCGATCGGCGGCCCGACGATTTCCGCTCATTCGTGGACGATGGGATGGGTGAACCCTTGGTGGTTCCACGGAACGATCACGTCGGCAGATTCGACTTCGAACTCTAAGCGAGCGGCGGAGTGCCGGTAGTTCATTGCCCAACGATGAAGGATGTCACGTCCGAGGAGCGTTGGCACCATCAGCATGTCACGTCGAAACTCGAGAATCGCGAGGTTGAGCGAATACCCATACAGCTTGTCGCCGTCGCTAAACGCGACCCATGCTGGCTCGTTGGTCGACCGGATCGGGCCGCTCGCGCCGATGGAATCGTCGTTGAACGCGGCGAGGCTGCCGTACGGCAACTTCATGGTAAGGCCGTCGCCTGGCATCAAAAACGTCTCGTCGGCGCCCGTATCTACCACGAACGAAAAGTCCGCCCGCACGTTCAGCCGCGGGAGCACGACCCGCCCTTCGAGGTAGGGTCTCCCCGACGTATCCCCGAACCGCCCGATAAGCACGCTAGAGGATCATCGTCCGCTGGCGTCGATCGATGAAGCGCACCAGCACGTGGCTCCTGCTCTGCGGGTCGATTTCGTCGACCCGCTCGAGGAGCTTTTCGATGGTCGCTGCGTCTGCGATGACTTCGCCGTTATGAAGAGCGACCCACCGCTTGAGGTACAAGTCGATGAGGCGAGGGTGGTCGGTCGAGAGCACTTGCGCCGACCGCTGCACCTGCCGAAGTTCATCAACCGCTTGCTTGGGATCGCCTATCGCACGAAGAAACT
>CAMAUF010000284.1 GCA_945861295.1 bacterium
GACGCTCTTCGCGACCAAAACACGCGACGAGTGGACGGCGATCATGGAGGGCAGCGACGTCTGTTTCGCGCCCGTGCTCAGCATCCCTGAGGCGTACGAGCACCATCATAATGTCGCCCGCGACGGCTTCCTCGAAATCGACGGGGTCATGCAGCCCGCGCCGGCCCCACGCTTCAGCCGCACGCCCGGCGGCGTCGCCCACGGCCCGGTCCCCACGGGTTCGAGCACGGCCGAGGTGCTTTCGCGCTGGGGCATGGCCGCCTCGGAGATCGACGCGCTTCGCTCAGCCGCCGCGATCCCCTGATCGATGCCGCGAGGAGTATCCTGACTGCCATGACCACCGCACCGGCGTCCACCCGCAAGTACACCGTCGACGACCTCGTCCGGATGCCTGACGGCGATCTGTACGAGTTAGTGGACGGCGAGTTACGCGTGACCTGCATGGGCGTGAGTGCGGCCAGGACAACAGCGCGAGTAATCCGTCGGTTGGACGAATACACGGACCGAACCGACGCTGGCGTAGTTTACAGCGCGTCGCTCATCTTCAGGATATTCGACGACGAAAGCCAAAGCCGCCGTGCCGGCCTGAGCTTCTTTCGTCGTCATCGGGCGCCTCATGACGACGCGCTCGCCGCGACGACCGCACCGGACCTTGTTGTCGAGGTCGTCTCCTGGACGAACCGAACCGAGGCCGACCGCAAGAAGGTCGAGCTGTGGCTCAGCGCGGGCGTCGGCATGGTGTGGGTGCTCCTGCCATCGGCGCGTGAGGTGACCGTTTACCGGCGCGGCCACCGGCCCCGCATCCTCACCGCAGAGGACACGATCGAAGGCGACGACCTCTTGCCCGGTTTTTCCGCCGTCGTCGCCGACTTGTTCCCACTGCCGGAGTCGGCGAACGTCGGTTCATTGGGCGGAAGCGCGACCGGCCCGACACCGTAACCTCGTCCAGGAAGAGAGTAAACTCGTCACCATGACCACCGCCATCGCACCGACCATCGTCACTCGCCCCGTCGAGCCGGCCCGGAAGTACACGGTCGAGGAATACCTCGCCATGCCAGACGGCGACCGCTACGAATTCATCGATGGCCAGCTACGGGAGGACTCCATGGGAATGAAAGCGGCCACCACAACCATACGGGCAGGCCGCAGACTCGACGAGTACGCCGAACGGTCTGGTGCTGGCGTCGTATGCAGCGAAAGCCTCCTTTACCGTATCTTCGCCAACGACCAAGTCGTCAGGAGGGCGGACGTCAGCTTCTTCCGTGCGGGTCGCGCGCCTTCGCCAGAGCTGAACGTGATCACGACCGCGCCCGATCTCGTCGTCGAAGTCGTCTCGCCCAGCAACGAGACCATCGATGACCGCCTCAAGGTCGAGGCTTGGCTGAACGCGGGCGTTGGCATGGTCTGGGTGCTCCTGCCCGACACGCGCGAGGTCACCATCTACCGGCGCGGCCACCGGCCCCGCATCCTCACCGCCGAGGACACCATCGAAGGCGACGACCTTCTGCCGGGCTTCTCCGCCGTCGTCGCCAACTTGTTCCCTCTGCCGGAGTTGGCGCCGCCGGTGGAAGCGGAGGCTTAAGCCCGGCGCGCCTGTTCCCAGGTGGTTCAGGCTGGCAGCAAGGATTTCGGCAATGCGCCCTCGAGTTCGAGGAGCTGGCGCTTCATGGCGAGCCCGCCGCCGAAGCCGTGCAACTCCCCGGTCGAAGCGACGATGCGATGGCATGGCAGCCAAAGCGGGATCGGGTTCGCGCCCACCGCCGCGCCGACGGCCCGAGCCGCTCCCGGCGGTTCGCCGACATGCTTCGTCAGCCAGCCGTAGCTCCGCGTCTGCCCATATGGCACAGCCCGGAGGGCCGCCCAAACCTTGCGATGCAATGGCGGCCCCTGCGGGAGGTCGAATGGGTAGTCGTCGAGCGTGGCGGCGTCGCCGCGGGCGTAGGCCAGGAGCCGGGCGACGATCTCAGCCGCCCTGTCGTCCGCCTGGTCGCTAGCGCCCGCGAGTTCGAGTTCCCGGCGCGCTGTGGCTTCCGCGCGGTGAAATAAGGTCGCGTACCTGATCCCGGCAGGCCCGAGGGAGACTCCGGCCCAGCCCAGCGCGGTCTCGGCGAGCACGAGCGTAAAGGTTAAGTGATGCATTACGTCATGCTCCACAATCAAGGCGACAAGAGCTGTCGTGTTCAGTTGCGCCTCGTCGCCTCGGTAGTCCGGCTACGCGCCTGAGAGAGGCGCGTCGATCACTTCTGTGGCTTGGCCTCGCGCACCGGCTTGGGCTTCGAGAACTTTCCGCGCCGCAGGAGCCCGGCGAAGAGCGTGTTTCGCACCTGCTTGTAGGCCGCGCCAGTCTCCTCGGGATCGACGCGTTGGAGGTCGTGGCGGCCGTAACGGGCTTCTTCGAAGGCGGCGGCCAGCCGATGCGTCTCGCCGGGCTTCGCGATCGTCTCGCCCAGGCGCGCCGACCACTGCCGGGCCGTCTCCGCTTCCGACGGTGCGAGCTTCGTCCACCCCGCCAGCCGCTGCGTGCGGGCCCAGAGGCGGACCGGGCCTTCGAGGCCGCCCAGGCCCCAGTTCCACGTGATCCTTCCCGCGAACACGGCTACCGTCAGCGCGACGAGCGCGCCAACGAGGGACCAGATCAGCGTCCACGGCGGGCCTTGATTGACTACCGGCGTCTCGTTGAGCGCATCAAGGATCGGTGAATCGCCCAACCCACTGGGGTTGCCGAAGAGTTCGCTGAGGTCCTGCCCCGCCAGCAGTTCCTCAGGCGACAGGCTTCCGGTCCCGAAGCCGCCGAGGCTCGCGTCGGGGTTTTCCGCGGTGGGATTGAAGTTCACCCAGCCGTAGGTAGGGAAGAACACTTCGACCCAGGCGTACTGGTCGTTCTTGCTGACGGCATAGGTCGTCTCCACGGCATCATCGGGATTCAGGGCAAAGCCGACGACGATCCGCGCCGGGATGCCGAGCGTCCGCAGCATCACGACCATAGCGGTCGAATGGAAGTCGAAGTAACCGCGTTTCAGGTCGAAGAGGAAGTAGTCGACGAAATCCTGGCCCGGCGGGGCCGTTTCGACAGCGAGGTCGTACGGGATGGTCCGCAGGTAGGTTTCGATGGCGAGCGCGGCCTCGAACGGTGTCTTGGCGCCGCCTACAACGGCCTTGCTCTCATCCCGCACGCGTGGGGTGACGCTCTTCGGGAGCTGCAAATACCTATCGGTGACCCATTTCGGATAGGCGACGCCGGCCGCGGCGAGCTGCGCGGCGTCGGCCGTGCTCTCCGAGCCGATCGAGTTGTAGGTATCGCCTTTGTTCAGGCCGCGCGGCGCGACCAGTTGCTCGATATCTCCGGCGTAACCCGCCGGTGTCTCGGCGCTGACGCGGACGTTGGTGCCCAACGGCATCCCTGCGGTCAGCACTGTGTTGTCGCCGTCTTTGACCGTCACTTGAAGGATGGAGACGGCGCGTTCCTTGTAATCGGTGACTTCGGGCGAAGCGGCGAGGTCGCCGCCCTCGATCCGGCGGGAGTCGCGGTCTCCCGTCTTCCAAGCGGTGCCCGTATAAATGTCGTAGCTCGTCGCCCGGATGAAGCCCGGCTGCCCGGCCTTGATGTCGTAGAGCGCGCGG
>CAMAUF010000285.1 GCA_945861295.1 bacterium
ACAATCCGACTTTCCCGGTCGGGGCAGCCACGATCCGGCCGGTCTACTTAGCCGTGGCCGAAAGCGTCAACGAACTCGGCAAGGGCGCCGCCTTCGAGCGACGGCGGCTGCCGCTCAACGAGTTCGCGGCGGCCATTCGCACCCGATACCCAGAACTGCACGAGCAATTGAGTCTCGCGCTGAACCGCTACCTCGTCCTGCAAGCCAAGGGCGAGGCCTAATCGAGGGTCAGGGCTTGCCGTAGAGCTGTTCCAGCAGCGCGAACAATTTTGGGTCACGCCGGGCCAACCAGTCGCGGTCGACCCGCACGTCTGTTTTAAGGAAATACGCCTGGGTTGCTTCGGCGAAATACTCGTTCGGGTTCTTGGCGGCGTACATCCCGTCGTACGTCCCGGCGGAGATCGCCTCTTGGTAGTACTGCTTGAGGTCGAACCAATCGGCTGGCCCGATGCTCCAGTTTTGCACGAGGTGGCCGAGTTCGTGGTAGAGGATGTTCAGCCCCCGGCACGGGCCTGAGCGGTTGCCGAGAAGATCGTCTTCGTTGACCGTCGCGACGGGGTAATCGGCGCGGTCCGCGATCCCGCAGACCGAGTCGAAGAACCCGGAGCCGAACTGTTCTTCCAAGCAGGCGAACTCCGGCAAGTCGAGGACGCCCTGCCCGGACTCCGCGATAATCACGTAGACGCCTTGTTCGGCCAGTGGCTGGCTGAGGCCGTTTGCCTTGAACATCGCCGTGATCGTCGCCTTGGCCTTTTCGATGGCTTCGTTGCTGACGCCCGCCCCAGCGACGATGTCTATACCCAGCGCGGTCGCGTGCTGGGTATAGATGGCTGGGAAGACCCGCGGTTCGCCGGGGTTCGGGAGGTGGAGGACGCCCTGGCAGACCGTTTGTTGCGCTTGGAAGCGTGGTCTGGCGGCGGTCGCTTCCGGCGAAGTCGCCTCATTCGCAGCGGCGCTGGGCGCGTCCGACCCTGTGCGGTCTTCGCGATTCAGCAAGACGACCGCGACCATCGCCATAACCGCGGCGAAGGCGAGAGCGGGGAGCGAGTACGCGAGGATGCGTGGCACACCCCCAGGTTCGCTGGTTGACGGGGTCGCCGTAAAGCGCCCCCTTTACGTGCGGTTTCGTCGAGAGGTCTTCGCCGGGTCCCCGCAGCCAGGACACGCCCCGATAGCCTCACTCAATCGCCCAGCGGACGGAGACGGTCACGGTAATCGCCGTAGTCCCGGCTTCGATTGGCGTCGCTTCTTTGGCGAGGGCGGCGCTACGGACCGTATCCTGGATCGGTCGCTCGGCCTGTGTTTCGGCGATCGAAATCGGCTTGCCGAGCTTGACGTTTCCGAGCGCCGCGAGCTGTTCCGCCTTGGCGCGGGCGTCCTTCATGGCGAGCGCGCGGGCCGCCTCGTAGAGCTTCGTGGGGTCGTCGATGTCGAACCGGACGCTGTTGACGCGCACGGCGTCGCCCCCGGCTTCCGCGGCGTCGTCGATCACGGCGCTGAGGGCGTCCAGCTTCCGGACCTTGAGCTCGAGCGTGTTGCTCACGGTGTAGCCCGTGATCTTCGGCTCACCGCCGTCACGCGGATAGACGTAGTTCGGCGAAATCGAGAACTGTGTGGTCCGAACGTCGCGATCTTCGACGCCCGCCTTCTTAACGGCGGCGATCACCGCCGCCGCGGAACGAGCGGCTTCGGAGCGCGCGGCTTCGACGCTGGGTTGCGTCACTTGCACGCCCACCGTAATGAAGGCGGTGTCCGGCGGCGCGCTGGCTTCGCCCGCCCCAACCACGACGATGCCCGAGCTATCGGCGGTGGTGCTCACCAATGTCGTCCCTCCATCTTCTGTGCAGCCAGCCGCAGCCAAGACTCCGAACAGTCCCAGGCAACCTAACGTCAACGAACGGCCAAGAGTCGGCCTGATCATGCGGGATCTCCTTTGCGCCGAAGCGCGAACGCCCCAATCGAACCGAGGATGCTCCCGGCCAGACTGGCGACCAACGCCACGCGCCGCCAGTTCGTGCCCCCATCCGTCCCTTCACCGGCCTCGAAAGCGAATTCGTTGGTCAGAGTAAGTTCGTCCGAAGTCGCCGCCTCAACCGCTGCGTCGTCCGGCGAGGCGACTTCGGCGGTCGGCCCGATGCCTGCGGCCTTGGTCACGGGAGCCGGCGTCACTTCGCCGACGGTCTGGCCCGAGACGCCGCCCGTCCGCGGAGGCGGCGGGACTGTGGCCGCGGCTGTGACGGTTTCGACAACGCCCGTCGCGGAGGCGGCGGCCGTCACAGCCGCCGAGCCCGCCGGGCGCGCGTCCGCCGCGGCGCTTCCACTCAGGTTCGACTCCGCCGCCGTCGCGGCCGAATTCCCATCGCCGCTGCCGGAGCCGCCGCGGACCTCCATGACGACCGCCGCGGCTAGGACGCAGGCCGAGATGCCCGCCAATGCGGTCGCCCCCCGGCGGAGCGACTGATAAGCCAACGTGGCTTGGCGCGGGCGGGCGGGGGCGCCGACCATGGCGACGGTCAGGCGGAACGAGCGTGGCGGCTCAAGCGTTTCGGGTAGGTTGCCCACCAACGCCTTCACCCGCAACGCGTCTTGGACGGCGGTCCGAACTTCGCTCTCGGCCCGCACGCGCGCTTCGAACGCCTGCCGGTCGGGCGGGGAGAGCTCACCGTCGACGTAGGCGTGTACCTGTTGGGCGCTCGCCGGGACTCCGCGGAGTGGCATTCGTAGTCGCATCAGCTCCCTCGCTCATCCAGACTCCGGGGTCGCCCGGAAAGTTCCTGGGGATCACCCAAGGCCTGACGTAACCGTTCACGCCCGCGGTGGATCCGCGACTTGATGGTCCCGATCGAGGTCTTGGTGATCCGGGCCACCTCGTCGTACTGAAAGTCGAAAATATCCACCAGGACGAGCACCTGGCGCTGCTCGAACGGCAACCGCAGCAGGAAGGCCTCGACCGACGCGTTCATTTCAACACGTTCCGCGAGGGCAGGCGCGCCGGGCGCTTCATCCGCGATTTCGAACGGCGCATCTGGCCGGTCAGAAAGTTCATCCAGGGATGTCGCCGGGCGGCGACGGGAGCGCCGAAGCTCGTCGCGGCTTTCGTTCGCCGCGATTCGAAGGAGCCATCCCTTGAAATTCCCCCCCTGAAAGCGGTCGAGCGCCCGGTAAGCCGAGAGAAACGCCTCCTGAGAAGCGTCCTCGGCGGCCTCACGCTGCCCAAGCAGGCGATAACAAAGCCCATAGACCGCGCCTTGATGGCGGTCGACTAACCTGTTGAACGCGTCGAGGCTGCCGTCCTTTGCATATAGGACGAGTTGCTCGTCGGGTGGATCGAGCGCTGCGCCCATCTTGGGCACGGTAGGTCAGCCACCGATAAGAGGCGACCGCGCGGGGCGCGCGGGGAGGCGCTGCGGCATGCAAGAAGAGGTCGAGTTCGACGAGGGGCCGGCGACACTCGAGTCGTATACCGACGACGAGATGTGGTACTTCGATCTTCCGACGGGGGCGTGGGAACGGCAAGAAGAGAAGAACCGGACACTGCGCAGCCAAGTCCGCCAGAACATGGAAGGGCGCAGGGGCGTCGCGGATCTGGGCGAAGCCATGCCTACACCGATGCCTCGCTT
>CAMAUF010000286.1 GCA_945861295.1 bacterium
ATGAACGCGAACTCCGACATCTCTCAGAATCACCACGCCGCCAGAGAACAGCCACCCGAAAGCACATGGAGGGAACACCATGGAACGACGGCGCGTCGCCGTGTTTGTGGATTTTGACAACGTGTTTTCGGGCCTCCAGGACCAGGAGCCCGTCGCCGCCGAACGCTTCGCCACCGACCCCGAACGCTGGGTCTCCTGGCTCGCCGCCCGCGCAATCGACAGCGCCGAGCCGGTCACGCGCGCGGTGTTGATGAAGCGCTGCTATCTCAACCCGGCCGCTTTCGGCCGCTTTCGCCGCAACTTTGTCGGGGCCGGCTTCGAAGTCGTCGATTGCCCGCCTCTGACCGCGCAGGGCAAGACCAGCGCCGACATCCGCATCGTCATGGACATGTTCGACGCGCTGCAACACGCCACCCGGTTCGATGAGTTCGTGCTGCTGAGCAGCGACGCCGACTTCACGCCGATCCTGACCCGGCTCCGCCAGCATGACCGCCGCACGACGGTCGTCGCGGTCGGCTTCACCTCCGCCGCCTACCGGGCCGTCTGCGACGACCTGATCAGCGCGGCCGAGTTCAGCCAGTCCGGGCTCGGGGTCAGTGGCGAAGCGGGCCCTGATGACGACGACGACCTCACCGAGACGTTGGTCGCCGCAATCCAGGAGTTGATCTCGACCGCGCCCGAGCCGATCGCCACGGCGACCGTCGCCGGGCTGCTCTACGACCGCGTCCTGCGGGCGAGGCGGCTCACCTGGGAAAGCGCGTTCGGGGGCTTCAAGGGGTTTTCCGAGCGCGTCCAACCGAGGGGCTACGCCGTCTCCTGGCAGGGCGCCGGCTGGGTCTACGATCCCTCCCGGCACGCGCCGCCGTCATCGACGCTCGCCATCCGCCGCCCACCGTCGAGCGAACTTGAGGCGCAGGCGGCCGCGATCGTGGTCGAACAGGTCGCGGAAAGCGCCGACCCGGTTTCCAGCGCCATCGTCGCGAGCCGACTGCGCGACCGCTTGCTCAACCCGATGGATATGGATTACGACGCGTTCGGCGGCTTCAAGGCGTTCATCGAGCGGCTGACATTGCCCGGCATCCGCGTCTCGTGGGCGGTGCCCGGCTGGTTCTACGACCCCGTGCGCCATCGCATCCCTACGGCGGCGCAGCCCGTCGTGCGGCGCGCCTTGGCCGAAGGCGTCAGCGCCGAAGCGGCCGCGTTGATCGAAAAGATCGTCTTCGAAAGCCACGGCCCCGTTGCCAGCGCCGCCGTGGCGACGCCCTTGCACGACCGCTTCCTCGCCCCTTCGGGCCTCGAGTGGGAGGGCCTAGGCGGCTTCAAGGCCTGGGTGGCGACGCTCCCGCTCAGCGGCGTCGAAGTGCTCTGGGACGGACCGGGCTGGTTCTTCGACCCCATCCGCCACGAACGCCCCGCCGTGACCTACGAACGCCCCACCTTCGACCACGCCGACCCAGACCTCGTGCGGCTGGCGAACGACCTGCATCGCTTCAAGAATGTGCCTCTGCTGACGCCCGAAACGTACGCCGACGCGTTTCGGTGGCTGGCGGCGTACATCAACACCAACGGCTATTTCCTGACCGACGCCTCGAAGGCGATGCGCGACAGCTATCCGGGCCGGCTGCCGCGGGAGGACTCGAACTTCATCCTCAAGGGCATCACCTATCGCTACCAATGGACGCGGGAGAACGACCCATGGGTGATTGCCTCGGCGTTTCGCGACAACATCGTCCACCTCACGGCCGACCTCTACCTCAATGCGCACGAACAGGAGCTGATCTCGGCCTGGATAATGGGCGGGTTCGAACCGCGCGAGGCACCGGCCGCGGAGGAGCAGCCGGGCGCCAGCGATGCCGTCGCCATGTTCGCGGAACAGTTGGCCGCCGAGGTCGCCGGCGCGGAGCCTGCGGCGGAGCAAGGGGCGCCGTAAGGATGCGTCTCCTGAGCTTGACCAACAGCGACGACCTCCAGGACCGCGTCCACCCGAACAGGGCGCCTCCGGGCTCAGCGCCGCCAACAGAATAGGCGACGGGAGCGTTCAAGACCGCTCTCCCCGCCCGCTGGTCTTCGCCCACGAAGGCACGCTCGCACAGTTCACGGACGACGGCCACCCGACCGCCTCGTCCAGCTCCCGCCGCACGGGTATGACGTCCGCGAGTTCGGCCGTCTCAGAGGACGGCGATCTCGCGGCGGTAGCTCTCAAGCATCCCATCGCGGTCCGACGTCACGATCTCGGCGAGCGGCGGGCGCGACAAAGCGCCGCAACTTCCCGAGTCGTGCGGGCTTTCGACCAAATGGTCACTCCCTGAACTTAGAAGCTCTGGAAGTCCCACGTCTCGCCCGAGCGGTACTTCCTGATCGCCGCGCGCGAGACCACCATCCTGTGCACCTCGTCCGGTCCATCGGCGATGCGAAGGATGCGGGCCGACTTGTACATCGCCTGCAGCGGTGTATCGGTGGTAACGCCCATCGCCCCATGCACCTGAATCGCCTTATCTATCACCTCACAGGTGATGTTCACGACGAAGAACTTGATCATCGAGACCTCGACGCGGGCCTCGTCGCCCTGGTCGATTTTCGCCGCCGCCTGCATGGTCAACAGTCGCGCCGCCTGGATGTTCACAAGGGAGTCCGCAATCCAGTTCTGGATGGTTTGCTTTTCCGAAAGCGTGCTCCCGAAGACTGTCCGGTTGAGCGACCGCGTGACCATGAGGTCGAACGCGCGTTGCGCCTGGCCGAGCGCGCGCATGCAGTGGTGGATGCGCCCGGGCCCGAGTCGCTTCTGCGAGAGCTTGAAACCGGCGCCTTGCGGGCCAAGCAGGTTCGTGACGGGGACGCGCACGTTGTCGTAATGGACGACCGGGTGGTTGGAGTCCTCTTCGCCCCACACTTCGACGATCCGTTCGATCTTGAAGCCTGGCGTATCGGTCGGCACGACGATCTGGCTCATGCGGTTGTGGGCCGACTGCTCCGGGTCGGTCACGCACATGACCACCGCGAAGGCGGCGCCGATAGCGCCCGAGCTGAACCATTTCCGCCCCTGGATGACCCACTCGTCGCCCTCGCGCACGGCGGTCGTCTGCAGGCCGGTCGGGTCCGCTCCCGAGACGGCGGGCTCCGTCATCGAGAAGCACGAGCGCACGTCGCCGGCGACGAGCGGCTTGAGGAAGCGCTCCTTGATCTCGGGCGAGCCGTATTGCCAGAGGATCTCGGCATTGCCGGAGTCGGGCGCCTGCGACCCAAAAGCGGGCGAGGCCACCAGGCTGCTGCCGATGATCTCGTTCATGTAGGCGTACGTGAGGAAGCCGATGCCCATGCCACCGGCCTCTTTCGGCAGATGCGGCGCCCAGTAGCCGTTCGCCTTGTTAATCGCGCGCAGTTCGTTCATGAGCTCGGTCGCTTCGTCGGACTTCCGGGAAAGGAGCCGCTCATTCGGATAGATGTGCTCCTTCATGAAATCTTTCACATAGGCGCAGCGCTCGCGGGTCTCGGGGGACATAACGAGGACGTTATCAGGCATTGGTGTTCTCCAGCTTGGGTGATTGTGGAGTCTACACCGCCGCATGAATAGCGGCTTATGTGGCGGTGAGGCGGGCGGCCGCCGCTGCTCGAGATGC
>CAMAUF010000287.1 GCA_945861295.1 bacterium
CCACGTAGATCTGGCCGTCCGTAATCGAAATCACGTTCGTCGGGATATACGCCGAAACGTCGTTCGCCTGCGTCTCGATGACCGGGAGCGCCGTCAGCGAGCCGCCCTTCTCGAGGCGGGCCGACCGCTCGAGCAGACGGCTGTGCAGGTAGAAGACGTCGCCCGGATAGGCCTCGCGCCCTGGTGGGCGCCGCAGCAGCAGCGAAAGCTGCCGATAGGCCCAGGCGTGCTTCGAGAGGTCGTCATAGACGATGAGCGCGTCGCGCCCGCTCTCCATGATCTCCTCGCCAATGGCACAGCCCGCGTAGGGCGCCAGATACTGGAGCGCGGCCGACTCCGCCGCGTTGGCGGCGACGATGATCGTGTGTTCCATGGCGCCGTATTCTTCCAAGCGCCCGAGCACCTGGGCTACCTTGCCGGCCTTCTGCCCGATGGCGACGTAAATGCAGACCAGGTCGCCGCCCTTTTGGTTGATGATCGTGTCAAGCGCAATGGCCGTCTTGCCAGTCGAGCGGTCGCCGATGATCAGCTCACGCTGACCGCGCCCGATGGGGAACATGGCGTCGATCGACTTGATCCCGGTCTGGACCGGCTGGTTAACGCTCTTGCGAAGGGTGACGCCGGGGGCGATCCGTTCGAGTGGGCGCGTGCGGTCCGTGCGGATCGGGCCCTTGCCATCGATTGGGTTGCCGAGAGAGTCGACCACCCGGCCGATCATGGCGTCGCCCACGGGGATCTGGATGATCCGGCCCGTCGAGCGGACCTCATCGCCCTCACGGACACTCGAGTTCAGCCCGAGCACGACGGCCGAGACCGACTCCTCTTCGAGGTTCATGGCGATCGCCATCTGGCCCGAAGAGAATTCGAGCAATTCCGAATACATGATGCCGGAAAGCCCGTGGATCCGGGCGACGCCGTCGCCCGCCTCGATGACGGTCCCGACATCGGTGCTGACCGTCATCGTCCCGAAGCCTTCGATCTGCCTCCGGAGGATGGAGGCGATCTCCTCTGCGCGGACTGCCATGGACGCTTACCTCACCTCTGTTGAACGGAGACCTCTTACGAGGCCCCTTGGAGCTCGCGCCGCAACGATTGAAGTCGCGTGCGGATACTGCCGTCGACAATTTGGTCGCCAATGCGGACGACAACGCCGCCGACAAGGGCCGGATCGACAGCCGGCGTCGCCTGGACGCGCCGGCCGAGGGATTGGCTGAGTTGCGCTTCGATCGCCGCCAGTTGTTCGGCGGAAATCGCGACGGCCGTCGTGACCGTCGCCTTCGCGATGCCTTCGAACTCGTCGGCGAATCGCGTGAACGCGGTCGCCACCGCGCCCGCATCGAGGCTGCGGCCCTTTTGGATGAGCAGCTTAGCGAGGTTGAGCGCTGGCGGTGCGATATCGAGGATCTTGGCCGTCATCTCGAGGCGCTCGCTGAGCGCAATCTTGGTGTCGGCCAGGATCGAACTCACGGGAGACGCGGCAAGCACCGACGCGATGTCGGCCAGGTCCGAGCGCCAGACGGCGATCGTCCCGGAGTCCCGGGCGATGCCAAAGGCGGCCTGCGCGTACCGCTTCCCCGCTTGTGAATCAGCCATGCGTTAGTTCCCGCTAAATCGCGACTCGGCGAGGGCTTCATCAATGATGCGCTGATGGGCCTGCCGGTCGAGTGATTGGTTGATGACCTTCTCCGCGGCCGACACGGCAATGCCGGCGAACTCGCTGCGGAGGTCAGAGATAGCGCGGTCGCGTTCCTGCTGGATCTCCTGGCGGGCGCGCTCGGTGGCGGACTCGCGGTCGCGGGCAGCGGCTTCCCGCGCCTCGACCTGAATCCGCGCAGCGATCTGCTGCGCTCCTGCCACGATCTCCTGGCCGTCACGCCGGGCGACCTGGAGGGTCGCCTCAATGTTGGCCTGCGCCTGCGCCGCTTCCGCGCGCGCCGTGTCGGCCGCGTTGAGGCCCTCGGCGATCTTCCGCTTCCGCTCATCAAGCATCTTCAGGATCGGCTTGTAGAGCGTGAACCTGAGGAGCACGAGAAGGAGCGTGAAGTTGACGATCTGCGCGATCAGCGCCGGAAGGTTGATGCCAAGGGCATCAATTGCCTCTCCCATGCCATCGCCTTCCTTTCGAACCCCGAGCCCGGGGGACTAGATGACGAAGGCGATGATGATGGCGGTCAGCAACGCATAGATGCCGATCGCTTCCGCGAAGGCGACGCCAAGAATCATGTTCGTCTGAATGGCGGCACGGGCTTCAGGGTTCCGGCCGAGGGCTTCCATCGCCTTGCCGACGAGGTTGCCGATGCCGATGGCTGGGCCGAGGGCGCCCAAGCCCATCGCCAGGCCAGCGCCGATGGCCTTCGCCCCGTCGACATCCAGCGCCAGCAGGAAAGGCAGTACGTTGAGTAGGTCCATGGTCTTTCCGATCCTCCGTTGCGCCTCTCCCGGCGCGAGATTTTGAGTGTTGACAGGCCCTAGTGAGCCTGAGCAGCTCCCCCGTGATGGTCGGCGCCCGGCTCGGCGCCCGGTTCGTGATGCTCGCCCTCACCATGACTCTCGGTCGCCATCACAGCGAACACGAGCGTCAGGAGCGCGAAGACCGATGCCTGAATGAAGCCGACGAACAGCTCGAGGCCGTAGATGATATCCACGAGCACGAACGGCATGAGGAAGGTGAGCATCAGCACCAACACCTCCCCTGCGAAGATGTTCCCGAACAGACGGAAAGTAAAGCTGATGACTCGGATGAACTCCGAAAGGAGTTCCAAGAGCCCGACGCCGAACCCAATCGGCGACTTCAGCGGATTCACAAAGAACTTGCCCAGGTAACGAATACCCAAGAACTGGAAGCCCCAGAATTCTATCATGCAGAAGGCGATGATCCCAAGTGCCAGCGTGTTGTTGACATCGCTGAAGACACCGCGAAAGAAAGGGATGACCAGCGCCATCTTCTGGCTGTGCTCGAAATCGATCCCGCTGATCTCCTCATGCAGGACCGGGCTTTCGAGCCCGTGCGCTTCGGCGCTCGCCTCGCCCTCGGCGTGGGCCCCAATGATCAGCTTTGGCGCGGTCGGATTGTGCTCCAACTCCGCCGCCGCCTCCATAACGAGCGCGGCGGACGGCGCTTCGATGTCCTCATCGGTCGCGTCAAGGTCGCCGAACTTCGCGGCGAGGAACACGATGAAGCGGTCAAGGGCCTTGCCCGGCGTTTCGCCCGCGTGCACTTCGAAATCGACGGCCTTCGCGTTGTGCTTCGTGATGATCATCCCGCCGGCGTCGTCCATCACCCACCCGGCGAACTTCTCCGATTCAACGTAGACGCCGTCTTTGAGCGTCAGCTCGCTCGGGTGCTCTTCTGAGAGCTCGTGGAAGATCTCATGACCCACGTCTTCCGTCTTGCCGATGGCATTGAAGAACGGCAACAAGCCGGCCCAGTTGGAAACCAGGACAAAAAGGAAGATTGTCGCGATGACCGAAAAGAAGACCCGGCCTTTCGCCTCTCCGGCGATGCTCTCGATCTGGTCGACGAGGAAGCCGACGCCGGCTTCCAGAAAGTTCTGCAACCCGCCCGGCAGGAGTTTCATGGAGCGCGTGCCCAGCCAGGAG
>CAMAUF010000288.1 GCA_945861295.1 bacterium
CGCATCACCGGCATTATCGGGCGAGCGGCGACGACAGGCAGCGGCCAACAGTCCTGGTTCGCTTGGCCCAAAGGGGCTCGGGCCGAATTCTATCGCCGGATCAGTCCGCGTCTGTCGGCCTCGACCAATACATCGATGACGTTGGCGGCGGCGCCCTTGCGGATCGAGTCCGTCAACGTCCAGAACGTGATCGCGCCGGGCTTCGAGCTATCCGAGCGGATGCGGCCGACGAGCACGCTATCCGTGCCGGCGACGTCCATCGGCGTCGGGTAACGCTCGGTGGCCGGGTCGTCCATGACGGTGATGGCGGGGAACGCGGCCATCAGGGCGCGCGCTTCGGCAGCTCCGATCGGCCGCTCGAACTCGGCCCAGACCGTCATCGCGTGCCCGAAGAAGGTCGGGATGCGGACGCAGGTGGCGCTGATCGCGATCTCGGGCGCGTGCAAGATCTTGCGCGTCTCGTTCGCCATCTTGATCTCTTCCTTGGTGTAGCCATCCTCGGCGAAGAGGTCGATCTGCGGGACGGCGTTGAAGGCGATCTCGCGCTTTTGCGTGCCGGATGGTTGGTGGCGGCCCGCGAGCGCGGCCTCCGTCTCGCTGCGAAGCCCCTCGACCGCGGCGGCGCCCGCGCCGGCCACGGCCTGATACGTGCTGACGATGATCCGTCGCAGCGGGTTGACGCGGTGGATCGGGTAGAGCGCCAGCGCCATCGGCGTCGTCGTGCAGTTCGGCTGGCTGACGATGCCGCGGTGCCATTCGAGGTCCTCGGCGTTGATCTCCGGGATGACCAGCGGCACGCCCGGGTCCATGCGGAAGGCGCTCGAATCGTCGATGACGAAGCTGCCGTTGGCCGCCGCGATCGGCGCCAGTTGCTTCGAGGCGGCGCCGGAGGCCGACAGGAACACGACCTGATCGTCGCCCGTCAGGCTCGCTTCAGTCGTCTCTTCGATGGTGATCGTGGCGCCGCGAAACTCGACCCGCTTGCCGGCCGAGCGCGACGTCGCCAGGAGACGCAGTCGCCCGACAGGGACCTGGCGCTCATCGAGGATCTTGAGGAATTCGCGGCCGACGATGCCAGCGCCGCCGACGACGGTGATGTTATAGGCCTCCACAGAGGGCTCCAGAGGTGATGGGATTCGAATAGGGTATCCGGCGCGGCCCACTCGGTCACATTCGGGAGGGGCGGGCGGCAACCGGCCGCGAACCCGGCCACACTCCGGCATGATCGCGTAGGATGGATCTGAGGAGCCACCAATGACGACGGCCGCCGCGCTCGACCGCACCTACACGCCCGAGGAAATCGACGGCTGGGACGAGGGCGGCCTGTATGAACTGGACGCGCAGGGAAGGCTGGTCGGACGCGCCATGGGAGTTGAGTCGGATGAGATTGCATCGATCATCGATGGCGTGCTCGGCCCCTTTGTCCGGGCAAACCGGCTCGGACGCGTCATCCTGGGAGGGACCGGCCTGCGCATCTTCCCGGCGCGACCGCTCCGCCTGCCTCGCGGAGACGTCGTTTTCATCTCGCGGGAACGACTTCCACACAAGACGCGCGGCCTCCTGGATGTCCCGCCGGACTTGGTCGTTGAGGTCGTCTCGCCGGGCGACAAAGCCGAAGGGCTCTTCGCCAAGGTCCACGAGTACCTCGACGCGGGCGTGCGGCTCGTCTGGATCGTCTACCCCGAGGCGCGGCGGATCGTCGTGTACCGCCTGGACGGTTCCCTGGACGACCTGGGTCCGGAGGCGACAATCAGCGGCGAGGCCGTGATTCCCGGCTTCGAAGCCCGGGTCGGGGGCCTCTTCCCAGACGACTGGGAGTAGCGCGGAGGCCGCCGGATGCCACGGCTCCTGGGACGCTCCTCAGCCTATGCCGCCGAAGAGCGTCCTCGAATGGGTTGCCTGGTCCGATGCTCGCGCCAAGTGGTCTGGAGCGCTCTCGACGGCGGTGGAAGCCAACAAGGGCCTGGTCGACAACAAAGCGAGGTGGGCGAACTGGCTCGTACGGGCGACGGCTGGGCAAGTGGCATTCGCGCTCGCGCTCGCCCTCTCGGCGTTGGCCCGGCTGTGATCGCCGACGCGGGCGCGAGCCCAGATCCTTAACGTTGGCGCCGCTACGCGTCGCCCGCGATCCAGTACACTAAGGTCAGACCGCTCGGGAGGATTGGGCCCAGGTGCATTCGCGCTCGGTCACCGTCCACACCGCCGCCCTTCCAAGCATCCGCTCGGGGATGACGCCCTCCCGCCGCCCTCTCGGGCGCCGCCTGTGACCTACGTGCGAAAGACCGTCGGCGTCCTCGCCCTCCAGGGCGATTTCCGCGAACACCGCGAAATGTTGGAAGCGCTCGGCCAGGATGTCGTCGAGGTGCGCAAGGCGGCCCAATTGGGCGCGCTCGACGCCCTCATCATCCCCGGCGGCGAAAGCACGACGATCGCGCGCCTCATCATCTCAAATGGCTTCCAACAGCCTTTGCGCGACTTCTGCGCGAGCGGGCGGCCTGTCTGGGGCACCTGCGCCGGCGCGATCTTGCTCGCTTGCGAAGTCGATAACCTCGACCGCCCGGGCATCGAAACCATGGACATCGCCATCCGCCGCAACGCCTTCGGCCGCCAGGTCGATAGCTTCGAGGCCGCGCTGCGCTTCGAAGGCGTGCCCGGCGAGCCGTTCCGGGCCGTCTTTATCCGCGCGCCGCTGATCGAGCGCGTCTACGGCCGCGCTCGGGCGATTTGCACGCTGGACGACGGCACGATCGTCGCCGCCCGCCAGGACAACCTGCTGGCGACCTCGTTCCATCCGGAGTTGACGGGCGATGAGCGCATCCACCAATACTTCCTGGCGATGGCTGGGGAGGGCGCATGAGCGAGTTGCGGGCCGAACCGCTCAGCCCCATCGACGCCGCCACGCTCTGGCCGCAGTTGCGCCGCCTTTCGACCGAAGTCATCTCGACACGGGCGGGCGAGAACCTCCTGATCGCCTCTGGCCTCGCCGTCACGGGCCTCGCCCGCCTCCCGCGGATGTCCCGCACGATCGTCATGGGCCTCCGTCGCGGGCTCGGCTACCGTGGCGTGGCGGTGGTCCGGGAACTCGCGGGCGGCATCGCCTGGGAGGCCGTCTCGCTGCGCATCACCCGTGAGACCGACGACGACGCCGTGACCGGCTTGCTGGCGGCGTCTGGCGTCGAAGCCGCCCGCCGCGGCGGGCGTTCGCTCTACCTCCGCTACGCGGAGGGCACGCCCCATGCGCTCGCGATTCAACGAGCTGGCCTGCGGCCGTTCCGCAACGAGTCGCTGTTCGCCATGCCCCCCCAGGCCTCGCGGGACCGCGAGACACCGTTCCGTCCCGCTCACCGCTCCGATAGGCCCGGCGTCTTCCGGCTCTATTGCAAAGCGGTCCCGGCGCATGTGCGACGGCTTGAAGCCTCGACCCAGCAAGAGTGGCGCGCTATCCAAGACTCCTACGATTGCGAACGCGAGTTCGTCCTCGATGGCCCCGGAGCGCTCGCCGGCTGGGCCGGCATCGGCGACCGGGAGTGCCGAGGCCTGCTCGACCCAGGCATCGAGGGCGGCCTCAATGCGCTGGTTGACCTCTTCGAAACGTCC
>CAMAUF010000289.1 GCA_945861295.1 bacterium
CGCGCCCATTCGACGGCGTCGAGGCCGGCCGGTTTGCGGCCGCCGTGCGTGAACACCTCCCAGCGCTGTTCTTGGCCAGGCACGCGGCGCGCGTCGATCGCGACCACGATGCACTGGCTGCCGAACCGGTAGGCGCCTTCGTTGATCAGGTCCGGCGTTTGGATAGCTGAGGTGTTAATGCTTACCTTGTCCGCGCCCAACTCAAGCATCACCTTCATGTCCGACGTGGCGCGGATGCCGCCGCCGACGGTGAACGGGATGAAGACTTGGTCGGCCGTCTTTGCCACCATCTCGTACATGGTGGCGCGGTTGTCGGACGAGGCGGTAATGTCGAGGAAGACGAGCTCGTCGGCGCCTTCAGCGTCGTAGACCTTCGCCAGCTCCACCGGGTCGCCGGCGTCGCGCAGCTCGATGAACGAGACGCCCTTGACGACACGGCCTTTGTCGACATCGAAGCAGGGGATGATCCGGCGGCTCAACATCTACGACCCAGTATCGCGCAGCGCGGCGATGGCGTCTTGCAGGTCGATGCGGCCCTCGTACAGCGCCTTGCCGACGATGACGCCTTCGCAGCCGGCCTCGCGGAGCTGGCGCAGATCCTCGACCGTTGTGACGCCGCCGGATGCGACGATGGGCGCGGAGAGTTCGCGGACGAGTTCGCGATAGAGTTCGACGTTGGAACCCTCGAAGGTCCCGTCACGGCCGATATCGGTGACCATGAGGCGTGGGACGCCGGCCGCTACCATCTGTCGCGCGAGGGCAATGACGGTCAGGCCCGAGCCTTCGGTCCAGCCCTGGGTCATCACCTCCCCGTTGCGGGCGTCGATCGAGACGACGAGCTTTTCGCCGAGTTCGCGCACGGCCCAGGCGACGAGCTCCGGGTCGCGGACGGCCGCGCTGCCAAGCTGGATGCGGCCAGCGCCGTCGTGCACGGCTTCGAGGATGGCCTCACGGCTACGTAGGCCGCCGGCGACTTCGACCGGGACGGCGACACCGGCGCAGATCGCCGCGATGATCGCGCGCTGCGTGCGTGCGCCCTCTTTCGCGCCGTCCAGATCGACGACGTGGATCAGCGGGGCGCCGAGCGATTCCCATTTCTGGCCCATGGCCACGGGGTCGTCGCCATAGGAGGTTTCGCGGGCGTAGTCGCCCTGGAAGAGACGGACGCAGCGCCCGCCGCGCAGGTCGATGGCCGGGATGATTTGGAAGCTCAGCGCGCGCCCCCCGTTGCGGGAACCGGCTGGGCCATGACGCCAGCGCGCGCCCAGTCGACGAAGTTGGCGTAAAGGCGGAGGCCGTTGTCGCTGCTCTTTTCGGGGTGGAACTGGGTGGCGACGACGTTGTCCCTGGAGACGACGCTGGCGAAGCGGACGCCGTACTCCGTCGTCCCAAGGGTCACGGACTCATCTGCTGGAGCGGGGTAGAAGCTGTGGACGAAGTAGAAGGCGCGGCCGGAGGGGATGCCGTCGATCACGGGGTGGTCACGCACCCAGTCGACGGTGTTCCAGCCCATGTGCGGCACCTTGAGCGTGCCGGTCGCGAACTTGAGGACACGCCCGTGGATGGCGCCGAGGCAGGTCTGCCCGTCGCCTTCCTCGGACGAATCGAAGAGCGCTTGGAGGCCCATGCAGACGCCGAGGAAGGGCCGGCCGCTGGCGATGTAGGCGTGGATCGGGTCGACGAGGCCGCGCTCGCGGAGCTTGAGCATGGTGTCGGCGGCGGCGCCGACGCCGGGCAGGATGACAGCGTCGGCGTGGTCGATGTCCGAAGGGTCCGCCGTCACGCGCGGCATGATGCCGGTCCGCTCGACGGCGCGGGTCACGCTGCGGAGGTTGCCGGCGTCGTAATCGATGATGACGAGGTCCATGGTTCGAGTGTAACAGGGGCGGGCGCGGGATACCGAGCCTCTTCGCTACAATACGCGCCATGGCCGCCCCCACGCCGAACGACCAATACGCCGCCCGCCTGCGCTCCGAGGAGTTGCGGAGCCAGCTCAGCTACCACAACCACCGCTACTACGTCCTCGACGCGCCGGAAATCACGGACGGTGAGTACGACGCCTTGATGAACCAGCTCCGCGCCATCGAGCAAGCGTTCCCCGAGCTGATCACGCCGGATTCCCCCACCCAACGAATAGGCGCGGCCCCGCTGACGACCTTCGATGTGGTCGAACACAAGAACCCGCTGCTCAGCCTCGGCAACTGCTTCAGCCTCGAAGAGCTCCAGGCGTGGTACAAACGCGCGCTTGACCGCGCCGGCACGGAGGGCATCGCGCTCGTCTCAGAGCCGAAGATCGACGGCCTGGCGATGGCGCTGGTTTACGAAGACGGCCGCTTCGTCCAGGGCGCCACCCGCGGCGATGGCTACCGCGGTGAGAACGTGACCGGCAATCTGCGCACCATCCCCTCGATCCCGAGGCAGCTCAATGGCAGCTTTCCGCGGCGGTTCGAGGTGCGCGGCGAGGTCTACATGTCCAAGAGCGGCTTCGAGCGGATGAACGCGGGCATCGGCGAGCAGAACCTGCAACGCGAGCGAGAGGGCCGCAAGCCGCTTTCGCTGTACGCCAACCCGCGCAACGCCGCTGCCGGTTCGGTGCGCCAGAAGGACCCTGAGGTGACGGCGAGCCGGCCGCTGGCGATGTTCGTGTACCAAGTTGGCTGGGTCGAAGGGGGCGCGCAGCCGCCAACGCACTTCGAAACGCTGGACTGGCTGCGTGCGATGGGCTTGCCAGTCAACCCGGAGGCGCGCCTTCACGAATCGCTCGACGAGGCCTACGCCCGCGTTCGCTGGTGGGACGGCCAACGCGAGCGGCTCGACTACGACATCGACGGGTCGGTGCTCAAGGTCGATGAGATTGAGGCGTGGGACCAGCTCGGCGTGGTCGGCCGCGAACCGCGCTGGGCGACGGCGTTCAAGTTCCCGCCGCAACAACGCACGACCAAGCTGCGCAGGATTGAGGTGAACGTTGGACGCACGGGCGTATTGACGCCGTTCGCGGTGCTGGAGCCGGTGATCGTCGGCGGCGCGACGGTGAGCCTGGCGACGTTGCATAACGAAGGCGACATCCGCCGCAAGGACATTCGCGAAGGCGACACCGTCATCGTCCAGCGCGCGGGCGAAGTCATCCCGCAGGTCGTCGCGCCGGTGGTGAGCCTGCGCACGGGGGCCGAGGTCGAGTTCGCGATGCCGGCGGAGTGCCCGTCGTGCGGTACGCCGGTCGCGCGGGACCCTGCGGAGGCCGCGACCTATTGCCTCAACCTCCGATGCCCGACCCAGCAGATGCGCTTGATCGAGCACTTCGCGGGCCGCGCTTCGATGGACATCGAGGGCCTTGGCGAACGGACGGCCTGGCTCTTGTTTCGCGAAAAGCTGGTCGAGACGCCAGCCGACCTCTACGGTTTAACGCCTGAGCGGCTGGAGGCAGTCGACGGCTTTCGGACGAAGGCTGGCCGGATCAGCAAAAGCGCCGAGAACCTGCTCGCGGGCATCGCCGCGAGCACGCAGCGGCCACTGAGCAATGTCCTTTTCGCGCTGGGCATCCGGCATGTCGGATTCGAGACGGCCCGGCTGCTCGCG
>CAMAUF010000290.1 GCA_945861295.1 bacterium
GCGTCTACGACGAATGCTTCAAGGCGATGGTCAACGACCCCTCGTCGATCCAGTGGAACACGTACATGCTCTGGACCGCGCACAACCTCGAGCGCATCGCCGACCGCTGCACCAACATTGGCGAGCGTGTGATTTATACCGTCACCGGGAAGATGGAAGAGATCAACGGATCGAGCTATTGAGCGAACGCCTTGGCGAGCGGGGAGGCGATGCTGGTGGCCTAGGACGGCATCTCGCGCAGGCGACGCCCGATCGCGCGGTAGGCGGCGGGGTGAAACGCCAAGCCGACGTGAGTGCTGTTGACTTCGTCGTTGAGGGTGTCGTCATCCTCACGGCAGCTCTGCCACTCGACTACACCATCGACTTTGGAGTAAATCGCAAAATGGGGCACTTTATAGGCTTCGGGGGCGATCATGTTTTTGGTGAAGGCGCAGGTGCAGTGGCCGCTGAAGCAGGTCGAGCGGATGTTGGCGCCGATACCGCCGCCATTGCGGCGTGCGCCGCGGAGCGATGAGGCGGCGGCGAGGATGATTGGGTGGGCCCGGACGGAATCGCGAAAAGGCGAGCCCATCGAGATGACGCCGGCGACGTGCTCCGGGTAGTCCAGGGCAACACTGCGGGCTAACATCCCGCCAAGGCTGTGACCGATGACCCGGACGCGTTGGCCGGTCTCTTGGTGGGCCAACCGGACGGTGTCGAGGAGCGTACCCGCGATGTGGTCCGGACAATCGGCGTTGCGCCCGATGTTGCTGAAGTAGACGCGGTAGCCGATCCGTGCGAGCCAGCCATGGAGTTCCGCAAGCGAGGCGTCCGTCGCCAAGAACCCGGGGACGACGACCACGGGTTCGCCGCGTCCCCTTGGGACGCCGCAGCCGAAGTAGTATGTGGGCGAGACCAACAGAGCGAGAAGGTCGAGCCCGAAGAGCGATTCTCGCCAGAGCGGCGTCGAAGCCGGTTGCATCGACGGGTCCTCGCGGAACACGTCTCCGCCGAGTCCGAGGCTGTATGCCGGTGATGCGGCCATTCGGGGGCTCCTTGGGACGGCGAACCGGTCGTTCATGAGGGGGCGATCGTTCGCTCTAGCCCAGTCTCCGCCTTGTTTACCGTGCGGTCGAGCGGACGGCAGGCGACGGAACCCAGAAGGCGGACTGCGACGCGAGATTCGATGTCCGTTGCGAGCCCGGCTCCCACGTGCCTCTCGCGGACCGCGGGTTCGCCCCATCACTCGGTCCCCGCCGTGTCCCTAGGCTCGCTGGCGTCTAAACTGGCCTGAAATCCCACCTGTCCGAGGCTCGTGCATCCTATGGCGAAGATTAAAGTCGTTAACCCCGTCGTCGAAATGGACGGCGACGAGATGACCCGCATCATTTGGCAGTTCATCAAAGACAAGCTCATCCTGCCATACCTCGACATCGAACTCGAGTACTACGATCTCGGGATCGAGCATCGTGACGCGACCAACGACCAGGTCACCATCGATTCCGCGAACGCCACCAAGAAACACGGCGTGGCGGTGAAGTGCGCGACGATCACGCCCGACGAAGAACGTGTCAAGGAATTCAACCTCAAGCAGATGTGGAAGAGCCCGAATGGGACTATCCGGAACATCCTCGGCGGCGTGGTCTTTCGCGAACCGATCGTCTGCTCGAACATCCCGCGGCTCGTGCCGGGTTGGACGAAGCCGATCGTGATCGGCCGCCACGCCCACGGCGACCAGTATCGTGCCACGGACTTCGTCGTCCCGGGCCCCGGCACCGTAACGATCACGTACACCCCGGACGGTGGCCAACCCGTGGTCCGCGAGGTAGCCAAGTTCACCGGCGGCGGCATCGCCATGGGTATGTACAACTACGACGATTCAATCCGCGACTTCGCCCGGTCGTCGCTGCGCTACGGGCTCCAGCGCGGTTGGCCCGTGTACCTCTCAACCAAGAACACGATCCTCAAGGCGTATGACGGCCGCTTCAAGGATCTCTTTGAGGAGATTTTCGCGGCCGAATTCGCCGCGGATTTCGCCGCCAAGGGCATCACCTACGAGCACCGGCTGATCGACGACATGGTCGCCCAAGTCCTCAAGTGGGAGGGCGGCATCGTCTGGGCCTGCAAGAACTACGACGGCGACGTGCAATCGGACATCGTGGCGCAGGGCTTCGGCTCGCTCGGGCTGATGACCTCGGTCCTGATCACCCCCGACGGCAAGACGGTCGAAGCGGAAGCGGCCCATGGCACCGTAACGCGCCATTACCGCCAGCATCAGCGCGGCGAGAAGACGTCGACGAACCCGGTCGCCTTGATCTTCGCCTGGACGCAGGGCCTCGCTCATCGCGGCAAGATCGATGGGACGCCCGACCTGGTCACGTTCGCCGGCACGCTGGAGAAGGTCTGCGTCGAAGCGATCGAAGCTGGCGAGATGACGAAGGACCTCGCCATCTTGATTGACAAGAACGCGCCGTTCCTGACGACGGAGGATTTCCTTGCGGCGCTTGACCGCCGTCTGGGCGCCAAAATGGCGGTTGCGTAGGCTCGATGTAGCGCGGGCCGGCGCTTGGTATTCACCCGACGACCGGAGGCGGGCGGGAACTCGGCAAATTCCCGGACCTTCTTGAGGCATCGTGGTAGATAGCCCCATGCGCACGATCATCGACCTGAGGCAGGAGCACGTGGACAAGCTCAGCCGATACTGCGCCCGCGAGGGTGTTTCGCGTGCCGAGGCCGTGCGCCGAGCGGTCGCAGCCCTGCCCGAGGAATCGCCGAGCGAGAGGCGGCGCGTCGCCCTGGACGCGACACGAGGCGTATGGCGTGACCGCAAGCTCGACGCCTTGGAGTTCGTCCGCACTCTGCGCGCTGATTGGGACTAATGGACGCGTCCGCTGATAGCGTTATCCTCATCGACCACCTCAACGGCGTGCTCGCCGCGGGCGAGGCGCTTTCGCGTTATGAGACCGTCTTCGTCAGCATCGGGGCCTGGATTGAGGTCATGGCCGGCGCCGTGTCTTCCAAGCAGGTTCAGGCGGCCCGGCTCCTGGCAGGCTTTGAAGTGGTCGAACTCGATCTTGAGATCGCCGTTGCCACCGCAGAGCTCCGCCGATCCTCGAGACTCAAGATCCCAGATGCCGTCATCCTTGCTACCGCGCGCCGCCTGAATGTCCCACTCCTCACCCGGAACACCAAGGACTTCGACCCTCTGGACCCCTCAGTTATCGTGCCGTACGTGCTCTAGACCTCTCACGACCGTTGAACGCGCGGCTCAGTTGTGGTGCCCTGTCTATCGCTCCGGCCACTTGCGCGGGCGCCGTGAACACGCATACAACGCCAAAATGGCCGCCTGGTTGCCGGAGCCGCTTCGCCACCGCCCCGGAGGGAGGAACGATCATGAAGTACCTCGTCACCGGCGCGACGGGATTCGTCGGCGGCGCCGTCACGCGGCAGCTTCGCGCCGCCGGGCATGCGGTCACCGCGATCGTCCGCGACCTGCCGAAGGCGGCCGAGTTGGCCGCACTCGGCGTTGCTCTCCACCCCGGCGACGTGACCGACAAGGAGTCCATGCGGGCGCCGATGCGGGGCGTCGATGGAGTC
>CAMAUF010000291.1 GCA_945861295.1 bacterium
GGGATCGGGCGGTCGATCGGCCACGCTATCGTGGTGCCAGCCGCCGAGCGTGCGGTGGTGGGTGCTTGCAGGAGGGCCATAGTTTGTTTGCTCCGGGCTAAGGAATTGAGGGGAGTGTAGCATAGCTCTCTGATCCTTCGTAACGGCGCGAGGCAGGTGGGAGCCGCGCGACCCTCGTGTCGGCCGTCTCCGCTATCATGCGGGCACATTGAACGTGCGGTTCCGCAGCGTCGAGCTCGACCGGCTCGAAGTCGACCCGACGTACACGGGCCGATTCGACCCCGCGGTCGTCCGGGCGTATCGCAAGACGCTCGCCATCATCCGCGCGGCCGACAGCCAAATGGTATTCGTCGGGCTACCCGGCCTCCGCTTCGAGCGCCTCCGGCGCCGGCGAGACGAGTATTCGATGAGACTGAACCGCCAATGGCGCCTCATTGTGTCTTTCGAGGGCGAGGCGTCCCGAACGGTCGTCATTCTCGGGGTCGAGGACTATCATTGAGTCAGCCAATGGACATACGCACACCAGCCGCGGCCTTCTCTCCGGGCGAGATTATTCGTGACCAACTCGACGAGCTCGGGTGGTCTCCTGGGACGTTAGCCGGCTTGCTCAGGCAGCCCCTTACGGACGTGGAGCAACTTCTGGACGGAGCGCTACCAGTAGGGTCCGCCTTAGCGAGGAGCCTGGCCGAAGCTTTTCCGGGGACGACCGCCTCGTTCTGGCTCAACCTGGAGTCGCAATGGCAACTTGGTCAGGCCAGCCGACTCATGGCCGCCGCAATCGACTGATCGGACGGCGACAGTTTTCGCCGGTGGTGTATCCGCGACGCCTTCCGTTATCTATACTTCCGCCATCATCTGCAGGAGGGAACCCTTTGGCTGAGCAGCCAACTTTGAACACAGTCCTCATCGATACGCCGCGGCCGGCCGTCGCCCGCATCACCATGAACCGTCCCGAGCGTCGCAACGCGCAGGACACCGAGATGACCTACGAACTGAACGAAGCCTTCGACTGGGCCAACCAGGACGACGACATCAAGGTGATCGTCCTCGCCGGCTCGGGGCCACACTTCTCCTCGGGCCACGACATGCGCGGCGGCGGTGGTCGCAAGATCGAAGACTTCAAGCCCATGGGCACCTGGGCCGGCTTCAACAAAAAGGGCGCCGAAGGCATGATGGCGCGCGAGGAGGAGATCTACCTCCAGTCCTGCGTCCGCTGGCGCAACCTCATGAAGCCGACGATGGCGATGGTCCAAGGCAAGTGCATCGCCGGCGGGCTTATGCTCGCCTGGGCCATGGACATCATCATCGCCAGCGAGGACGCTGCCTTCATGGACCCGACGGTCGGCTTCGGCGTCAACGGCGTCGAATACTTCATGCATCCCTGGGAACTCGGCGCCCGCAAGGCGAAGGAGTTCCTCTTCACGAGCGACTGGTTGACCGCCCAAGAAGCCAAGGAAGTCGGCATGGTCAACCGTGTCGTCCCGCGCGACCAGCTCGAGGAGTTCACCCTGGCGATGGCCGAGCGCATCGCCAGCAAGCCATCGTTCGCGCTGAAGGTTTCGAAGCTCTCGATCAACCAGATGCTCGAGGCCCAGGGCCAGCAGGTCGCGCTCAGCGCCGCGATGAGCCTGCAGGAACTCGCCCACAGCCACAACCATTGGGTCTTCGGCGTGGGCGTCGACCCGACGGGCGTGCCGGACGCCGTCAAGCGGTAAGCCAACCGCGAATTCAGGTCGTTGACGCGGCCCTCGTGCCTCGGCGATGCTAGAGGCATGAGGGCTGTCACATTCGCCTACGCTCACGACAACTTCGCTAACACGCTTGATCGCGTCCGTGACGATTGCGAGCCCGTGATCATCACCCGCGAAGGCGACGACGCCTACATCGTACTGACGTTGGACGAGTACAACCGGCTGGAGGAAACAGCGTACCTCCTCAGGCCTCCCGCGAACGCGGCCCGCATCCAACGATCGATGGAAGAGTCCGAAAGCGGTCTGGCCCGCGGGCGACCGCTCGACCTGACCGCATGAACCTCACGTTCACCGAGGCTGGCTGGCAGGACTACCTCTTTTGGTTCGAACCGATCGCCGCATGACCGGGCGGATCCATCGGCTCCTCCGCGATACGCTCCGGACGCCCGCATCTGGGACGGGGAAAGCCGGAGCGCCTCAAGGGGAATCTCAGCGGCCGGTGGTCACGTCGCATTGACGCTGAGCATCGACTTCTCTACAGATTCACGGCGGATGAAGTGATTGTGGAGGGTCTTCGCTACCACTATTCCGACTGACGTCGGTCGTGGTTGGTTCGAACGCCACCACGTATACTCCGCGCATGACACACGAGTGGGATGCACTGAACGCCGCCGCGACCGAACGCCTTCGCGCCCTCGCTGCCGGACTCACGACCGCGGACTTCGACCGAGCCGAAGACGGTTGGCCGCTGAGCGCCATCCTCTGCCACCTCGCGTTCTGGGACCGCCGCGGCCGGTTCGTGCTCGAGGCCTGGGATCGCGGCGAGGTCGCCCCCCGGCCGGACGATGACTTTTACGACTCTCACGTCCTCAACGAGGCGCTGATCGCGGAGTGGCGCGCTGTCCCAGGAGTGGGCGCCGCCCGGCTCGCGGTCGAAGCGGCCGACGCCATCGACCGCGTTGTCGCCGGCCTGCAGCCATCGACGGTCGATACGGTTGCAGCGCTGGACGAACTCTGGCGGCTGCGGCGTCACAACCATCGCCTCGAACACGTCGAACAGATGGCGCGGCTCATCACGCGCTGAACGCCGCGGAACCTGGCGGCGAGCTTGTCGGGACGCGTGGCTTCCGGCGAGCTTGACGAGACGGCGTCGATTCTTAGGCGACGAAGCAGAGTTGGATGCGCGCGGCCAAGTCGAGCGAGCCCTCGACGTTGCCGCAGACCGCCGGCGGCAGCTCGTTGCGGATGAACGCGAGAAAGCCCCGAGTCGTCGTCACCAGTCTGACATCGGGGCTTTCGAGGGTTTTCCGTCGGGGGAGGATATGGCCGTCGCGGATTTGGAAGGACCAGGTGTTGCAATCCGAACAGTCCGCCACTTCGAGCACCATGGTGGCGGTGAGGCCGATAGCGCGTTCTGGGCTAAACATGAACGCCGGCAGCATCCGGACCGCAAAATCGGTCGAAACTTCCTTCCCGATCTCGTCGAGGTCGAAGGGCTGCGTGTGGCTGCGGCCCCAGTCCAATAAGGAAAGCAAGATCGGCCGCACATCCCAGCCCTTCTCGGTCAACGTGTAATCGACCCGCGGCGGCAGTTCGCGATGGTAGGTGCGTTGGACGAGGCCCTCGGCTTCGAGCCGCTTAAGCCGGTCCGAGAGCACGTTCGGCGACATGCCGGCGCAATTTTCGAGGATATCGCTGTAGCGGTGCAGCCCCGACATGAGGTCGCGCAAGATCAGCAGCGTCCAACGGTCGCCGAGGATGTCGAGGGATTGGGCTATCAAGCAGGGGTGGCGGTACTTTCGCGTCGAATCGGGGGGAGCGGAGGCGGGCGCCGGAGGCGGGGCTGATGTGGCCTGGACGGGCACGACCGAGACTTTACCCGCG
>CAMAUF010000292.1 GCA_945861295.1 bacterium
CGTCGATTCGTTTCTGCTCGATCAGGTCAGCGCGGTGGAGCGCATTGAGTCGCGCATGCGTCGCACGCGCCGCCAGGTGGAGGAACTCGTGGCGGACACCGCGCACGGGCGGATCAGCTTGGAGCGGATGAAGGCGCAGGGTTCGGTTCTAGCCGGTGAGCAACACGCGCTCGAAGGCGACCTCGGCGCGGCCAGGGGGCGGCTCGAAGCGCACCAGACGGAAGCCGAGCGCCACGAGCGGCTCGATGATGTGCGGCAGCGGCTGGAGCTCGATTGGGAAACGTTCACGTTCGAGGCTTTGCAGGCCAACCTGCGCGAAATCGTGGACCGGATCGAAGTGGACGGGACCGAGTGCACGGTCTTTTTGCGCCCGTAGGCGTGCGGGTGTCGTACAAGCGGCCGAACCTTGATACAGTGAACCCCATGGCCCACCAGCAGGTCCCACCGGTGAGAACACCCCCGCGGCAATCCCGCGGGGCCGGCATTTGAGCGTCGCTCTCGGCCCGCTTCGTCGTCGCCCCAGGTTTTGACCGCGAAAGATTGAGGAAGAGACACTCCTTATGCCGACTGACCGCGTCCAGCTCTACGACACCACCCTCCGCGACGGATCACAGATGGAGGGCATCTCGCTCTCCGTGGAAGACAAGGTCCGCATCACCAAGAAACTCGACGAGCTCGGGCTCGAATGGATCGAAGGCGGCTTTCCGGGTTCGAACCAACGGGACGCCGAGTATTTCCGCCGGCTCCAGGGCCTGAAGCTGAAGAACGCCAAGGTTTCGGCCTTTGGCGGGACGCGAAAGCCAGGCCTGACCTGCGAAGCCGACCCCAACATCCAATCGATGAAGGCCGCCGGCACGCCGGGAGTGACCCTCGTTGGCAAAGCTTCGCTGTATCAGGTGCGTGAAATCCTCGGGACTTCGGCGGAAGAGAACTTGGCGATGATCTCGGAGACCGTCCGCTACTTCAAGGAACTCGGCAAAACCGTGTTCTTTGACGCGGAGCACTTCTTCGACGGCTTCTACGACGACCCGGATTACGCGCTGCAGTGTCTCGCCACGGCCAACCGCGCGGGCGCCGAAGCGCTGGTGCTCTGCGACACCAACGGCGGCATGACGACGAACACGATGCTGAAGGCGCTGAAGGCGGCCCAGGACCGCTCCAAGGACGCGCGCTTCGGGATCCACTGCCACAACGACGCGGGGCTCGCCGTGGCGAACTCTTTGGCGGCCGTGGAAGCCGGCGTATGGCAGGTGCAGGGTTGCGTCAACGGCTACGGCGAGCGCTGCGGCAACGCCGACATCCTCACGATCCTCGCCAACCTGAAGTTGAAGTACGGGCTGGACGTCATCGACGACGAACAGTTGGCGCGCTTGAGCGAGGTCAGCACGTACGTGAGCGAGCTCGCCAACCTCGTGCCGAACATGCAGGCGCCGTACGTCGGGGCGAGCGCCTTCGCGCACAAGGCGGGCTACCACGTCGCCGGCATCATGAAGGACGAGCGCGCCTACCAGCACATCGACCCGGGCCTCGTCGGCAACCACAGCCGGGTGCTCGTCTCCGAACTTTCGGGCCAGCGCAACATCCTGCGGAAGCTCCAGGACGCGAAGATCAGCTATCCGTTCTCGCAAGACGAGATCAAAGGTCTGCTGGAGACGGTCAAGCGCAAGGAGAGCGAAGGCTTCCAGTACGAGGGCGCGGAAGCGAGCTTCGAGCTGCTCGTGCGCCGGACCATCCCCGGCTATGAGCAGCCGTTCGTGCTTGAGGACTTTGTCATCGTGGAACGGCGGCGCGCGGTCGCGGAGCCGGGCCACCCCATGGAGATGCTGGCCGAGGCGATGGTCAAGGTGCGCGTCGGCGCGCACCCGGTCGAACTGATGGCGGCGGAAGGGAACGGTCCCGTCAACGCCCTCGACGACGCGGCCCGTAAGGCGCTGGTGCGCTTCTATCCGGAGCTGGAGCACGTCAAGCTGGTCGACTACAAGGTGCGCATTCTGGATAGCCAAGCGGCGACGGGCGCACGCGTCCGCGTGCTGATCGAAAGCACGGACGGCACGCGTTACTGGACGACGGTCGGCAGCTCGACGGACATCATTGAGGCGAGCTGGATCGCGTTGGCCGACGCGCTGGAGTACGCGCTGGGGCGGTAAGCGGTGCGCTCAGCGTCGCTATCGAGGAGGTTCGTCCACCACCGAAGAGACGATGGCGATGACGCCGAGCGAATTCGCGAGCTGTTCGGCGTCCTCAAGGATGCTCTGCCCGCCAACGGCGGGGACGGCCGGGAGCCCAGCAACCTTGAGGACGCCAGCGCGGCGGTGCGCCCGTTCGACGTCGTGCGGGTCGATGACGTTGGAGATCTCGATCGCGACGAGCTGGGGCTCGCTGCCGGGCCGTTCGCGGGCGATGGCCCAGGCGGTTGCGTCGAGGAGCATCACGTCGTCCCACTGGCGGCCGGTGATACGCCCGGAGTCCCAGGCGTCCTGGAGTGGTTCGAGGTCAGCGGGACTGACGACCCGCACCTTCCGCCCATGGCGTCCGAGGCGCCCTGGGAGCTGGCGGACGAACTTCTCTTCGTACATGCCGCCAGCGAGCACGTCCAGGCGGCCGTCCATTCGCTGAATGTGTCCGGCCAGCGAGTCCATGCCGGCGGTCAACTGATCCATGCGTTCTGCCAGCGAGTCCATGCGTGAGTTGAGCTGGTCGATGCGTTGGTCGACTTCGGCCCATGATCCACAAGTTGACGAACGAGGCCCGGGAGGGCGAGGAAGTCATCCCCGACGATGGCGTCGCGCAAGCGGTCACGGACGTGCGAGTCGGCCCGTACGATCTCAATGATGCGGTCGATGTCGGATTCGGTCAGCGCCATTGATGCAGTATACGACTTTGATACGACTTTGCACCGGGATTTCGGTCCAGCCGCTCTGGAGCGAGGCGGGGTGACCCCAGCATCGCGCAGCCAGCAGCCGCCCCGGCGTTCGGCCGTAACGCGGGCTTTCGGTACACTCCTTCCCCGTGCCAAATACGCTCGTCCAGACTCCGATCCCCGAGCTTCAAGAAGCCGCAAAGCGCATCCGCGCCAACATCGTGCGGATGGTGCATCGCGCCCAAAGCGGCCATCCCGGCGGCTCGCTCTCGGCTGTCGAGTTGGGAGTCGCCCTCTTTTGGAACCACCTCCGTTGCGACCCGGCCCAGCCCGATGACCCCGGCCGCGACCGCTTCATCCTTTCCAAGGGCCACGCGACCCCGTTTTACTACGCGACGCTGGCCGAACGGGGTTTCTTCGATACCGAACTGCTGACGGGCTTTCGCAAGCTTGGCGAACCCTTGCAAGGGCACCCAACGATGCGGGCCCTGCCGGGCATCGAGATGTCCGGCGGCTCGCTCGGCCAAGGCCTCTCGTTCGCGATCGGGCACGCGCTGGCTGGGAGATTGGATGGCCGTGACTTTCGTTGCTGGGTGCTCCTGGGCGACGGCGAACTGAACGAGGGCCAATGTTGGGAGGCCGCCATGGCCATCCCTCACTTCGACCTAGCGGACCGAGTCATCGCGCTG
>CAMAUF010000293.1 GCA_945861295.1 bacterium
ATCGTTCGACCTCGTCTTCGCTGACCAGGTGGTCGTCGCTGGTGACGCGCTTCACGTTATCCACGGACGATCTTCTTGTGGGTGAAAGTGACGAACCGTTCCGGGGTGAGGCGAGCGATGTATTCGCGGCCCGGTCGGGCGACCCGGACGCGTTCCTCGAGCTGAGCCTCGCTCAAGCCCTCTCGCCGTCCGACCGCCAAAACGACCCGGACAAGCGAGGCCAAGTCGTCAACGAACTCGATGACGCCGCGGATCGTGACGGCGCCGACGCCATCGCCGCCGTCGAAGACGACGGAAACGCGCGGGTCGCGGCGCAAGCCCGGGACAGCCTCATCACCGTCGAGCAGGAGGAAGTAGGCGGCGCCGTTGAGCACGGCATGCTTGACATAGGTCCCGCCCGGCGACCCGTCCTCGCCGACCCAGGAGATCGTGCAGCCGTTCCCGGCCGTCACCAATTCCCAGGTCTCATCTTCGTCGAGCTGATAGGCGTGCAAGTCCTCGACTGTGAAGACCTTCTCGCCCCGCGCGACGCGGTCGCGCTTCTGTTGGACCCAGTAGTCGACCTCTTGCTCGGTCGCCTCGGCCCGGCGTGCTGTCGCTGCTGTCATACACCCCTCCGTTCGTAGCCTTCGAACTCGCCAAGCCTGGTGTTAGCGGGCGCCGCGCCGGGCGCTCAATGGCACCTCGACGCCCATGTAGTTCATCCCGAGGTTGCGGTAATGCCGGTAGGTGATGAGCCCGTGCGCGGCGGCCTGGTGCGCATCCCGGAGCTTGCGCTCAAGCGGGCTGTCCATGCGGTTGCCCGTCGTCCCCGAGAGGTTGTGCACGTTATCGACCACGACCCGAGCGGTTTGGGCGGCGTGGACGCACGCGAGGCGGGCTTTGCGCAAGGCCTCCCAGGAGGGGAGCGCATTCCCTTCCGGCGGGAGGGGCCCAAGGTCGGCCGCGAGTTCCGCTTGCGTCTGCAAGAGCCAGGCGCGCGCGGACTGGAGGGTCGCTTCCGCCTCCCCGAGGCGATACTGCACCTCAGGGATGTCCCGCAGCAGCGTGCCGCTCGATTGCCAGGGCGATTTCTTCCCGGCGAGGTCGATGAACGCGTCAATCGTCCCACGGGCGACGCCCAGCGCCACCGCTGCCTTGTTGTAGTCCACTTGGGTAGCGTTCCGGAACGTCGAATTGTTGTAGGGCGGGAGCGACGCACGGTAGCTGCCCACGAGCTTGTCGGGGACGAAGACGTTCGTCGTCCGGATGTCGTGGCTGCCGCTGCCACGCATGCCGCCAGTGTCCCACGTGTCGAGGATCTCGAACTCGCCCTTCGGCACGAGGAAGTTCAGCGTGTCCGCCAGCGTCGGCTCAATGCCGGCCGCAGTCTCACGCGAACGGTCGTTCGGCGGCGTCACCCACGTCCAGGTGGCGTTGTGGGAGCCGCTTCCGAAGCAGGCTTGGTGCGAAACGTTCCAACCGCCATCGACCTGCTTGGCGTTGTAGTACGAGCCTGGGCCGGGCGCGGCGGCGCAGCAGATGACGACGCCCCAATCGTCATAGACCTCTTGGGCGGTCGCCGGGTCCATGGTGCGCGCGACGAGGCTGTTGATTTCGGAGTTGATTTGGACGCACCAACCGACCGAGCCGTCAATCGCGGCGGCGGCTTCGACGGCCTTGATCTGGTCCACCGGCTCCAGGTTCTCGCCACCGAGTTCGGCCGGGAGCGCGATCCGGTAGATGCCCGCCTTGCTCAGCTCGTCGGCGGCCCATTGCGGCAGGCGGCGCAACTGCTGGGCTTCGTTGCCGGCGGCGGTCAGCGCCTCTCGGAGGTTGTTGATCCGCTGCACCGCGGACGTCTCGCCGAGCCGCGCCATGCGCTCCTTGATCTCTGCTCGGACCATGGTTCATTCCTCCAGGGGCGGCGCCCTGGTCGCGTTTCCCAGGAGGACGCGCCAGCCCGGTCGCCGGTGAGCCTTAGCGGCTCGACAACATCTTCATGAAGCCGTCGCGGGTTTCGCCCCGGATCAATTCGAGCCGGACCAGCGTCTCGCTGTTGATGTATTGGGCGCCCTGCATGCTGCCATCGGCCCCGAGGCTCGCGGCTTCGTACTTGAAGCCCTCGCTCTCGAGCTTGGCGATCTCGTCTTCGATGTTGTTGCAGAAGACGCCGAGATGGTGGATGCGCGAGCCCGAGGGGGCTTCCCAGACCGTGCCCGGCACGGCTTCGATCAGCTCGATGAACGGCGGCCCCTGCATCGAGTAGTTGAACTTCACCGCCACCTGGCTTTCGACGCCGCGGTAGCGGACGCGGACGCTGGCGTCGCGCGGATCGGGGAAAACGCAGCCAAAGCGGCGAGCGATATCCGCCATGCCGCGGCTCATGTCCGGCACGATGATGCCGATGTGGAACAGGCCTTCGTATTCAATCAAGACGGTGCTCCTTGCGTGCTGGCGCCTGGTTAGGAATCGGAGGTGACGAGCTGGGTGTTGATCGGCTCGAGACGATGGTTCGTGATCTCCCAGACACCGTTGCGCTTGACGAGGTCGTCGTAGTAGGTCGCGAACAACGTCAGGCTAGTGCCGGGGCGATCGACCAAAAAGTGGGTCGCCCGCACGGACGTCTGCAACTTTGCCGCGTCGCCATCGAGCCAGACGCGCTGGTTGCCGAGGAGATGCTGCGTGCCCGTGAAGCGCGTCAGCGCCTTGGCGACGTAGTCAACCCAGGCCTGGCGGCCGAGGATATCCCCGCCCGTGCCGCCGAAGCCCGTGATGACGGCGTCTTCGGTGAAGCAAGCGCCATATTCGTCCATATCGCGGCGATCGCACGAGGTCGCGTACCTAATCATGACATCCTGGACCGCGAGGCGGTCGGCAAGTTCTTCCAATGCGGCAGACATTCGCACCTCCCTAAAGGCGGACAGGTTTCCGTCCGGCACACCATTCTGGCCTGGCCAGGCGTCCAGTCAACGTGCGCGCCACGGGCGGCGATTCAACGACCACAGCTGTCGCGTTGGCGAGTATGGTCGGCGATGGTCGAAGGTGGACGACCACGACGCGCTGGTTTGCTAGACTCAATCCTGCGGAAGGGCGGGCGGATTCGTGAATCAAGTGGTTATCGAGAACCCGATCCTCAATTCGCCTTATCGCGAACCAACGCGTTACCGGCTCTTTGACGACGACGGCATTACGAACGATATCTCCGACGGCCGCCGCCCCAGTTCGTACTTCGTGCCGATCGCCGCTCCGAAGAAGAAGGGCAAGCAACTCGCGTTCGAAACCGAGTGGATCAAGGAGCGCCAGCGCGAGAACGACGAGGTCAACCGCATCCGCCGGCGCGTCTCAATCTGGCGCCAGGGTGGCTACTCCGGCGTCACTGCGACGACGCGGCGCTTGCTGGAGTACTGGCGGGACGCCGAGCGTGAGAACAAGCTCTTCTTTTGCCAGATCGAGGCCCTCGAAACCGCGGTCTATGTGACCGAGGTCGCGTCCAAGTACGGCGACGGCTGGATTGATGGCTACCTCCGCGAGCAGAACGCCGACGCCGGTTCGCCGCTT
>CAMAUF010000294.1 GCA_945861295.1 bacterium
GGCTGCGCTGCAGGGTTGGGTGCGTCGTCATGGAAAGGCCATGATAGGCAACGGCGAAGAACGAGCGAGCGTTCCGGCGCTATACACTGGCATCGTGTCATTGGAGACCGCCGGATTCATCCTTCTCGGCCTGGGCGTGGCCCTGCTCGTGGCGGACGCGTTTCTCGGCCTCGGGTTCGTGACCGACTTCGCGGCGCCCCTGCTCGCCGGCGCCGGCGCGGTGCTGCTCGTGCACGAGCATGACTACGACCCGCCCGCTTGGCTGACCACGACGCTCACGGCTACGGTCGCGCTGTTCATCCTCACCACAATCGTCGCCCTCCTCCGGACCAGGCAGTTCGTCTTCAAGGGGGACGCCGCAAAAATGACTGGACGCGTGGGCCTCGCCCGGACTGCGTTGGCGCCAGACGGGCTGGTGGTGATCAAGGGCGAGCAGTGGCCTGCCGGCGCCGCTCGCGGCATCATCCGCGAGGGTGAACCGGTCAAAGTGACGGGGTCGGACGATGGCCGCCTGCTGGTCGACGTCCACAGGCCGCCACCGTGACGCCCTGACGCTAGCGAGCCTTGGGTCTGGGCGGCTTCGCCTTCGGGCCTGGGGCTAGCCCCTCGCCCAGACTCAGCTGTCGTGCCGTTATCGCGGGCCGCAGGCTTACTTCGCCGGCGGTCACCGTGAACACCTCGCCAGCTGGATCGCGCACGACCAAGCCACCGTCGTCGTTGAGCCGGGCGGCCACGCCGTCACGGGTGGTCGCATCGGCGAAGGAAACCGTCACGGTCTGCCCGAGAATAAGGCTCATGCTCCGGTACGCCTCGCCGAGGGCCTCGACCGTCATCGTCAGGTGCCGTTCGAGTTCGTTGCAGACGCTGGCGAGCAACTCCTCCCGGTCGATGTCCGCGTTTGTCTCGTTCGCGATGCTGGTGGCGATGTCGCGGATCTCCGGGATCTCGGTGGGGTCGCCGTTGACGTTCATGCCGATGCCAAGATAGGCGACGAGGCCATCGGGGCCGCTGGTCGCGTCGATCAACATGCCGGAGAGCTTCTTGCCGCCCACCCAGATGTCGTTCGGCCACTTGATCCGGGCGTCGACGCCCGTTTGGCGCACGGCGGCGCAAACGGCCGCCGGGACGACGACGGGAAGGCGCGCGTGCAGCTCGGGTGGAGCGCGAAGGATGACCGTAAAGTAGAGGTTTTCGCCGGGCGGACTCTGGAACGAACGCCCTCGGCGGCCGACGCCAGCGGTCTGCTCTTCGGCCATGATGATTGTGCCGTCCACCGCGCCCGCCTCGGCCTGTTCGCGCGCGACACGCATGGTTGTGTCGATCGTCTCGAACCAAGCGACTTGGCGGCCGATGCGGCTCGTGCGGAGGGCGTCGTTGAAGCGGCTGAAGTCGAAGAGCACTGCCATCCGCCTAGGATGGCGACTCTCCGGGCAAATGAAAAGGGCCGGGCGACTTTGTTCGCCCGGCCCTTGTGGAATCTCGCAGCTACGACCCACCACGGGCCTAGGAGGAGATCACCCCCTGCGCCTGAGATGGGCCGTCGCTACGGATTGAGTCAACCATGCGCATCACCTCCTTTTCTGCCGCCTACGGTAGTCGCTTCGCGGCAGTCCGTCAATCGAATCAGAATCAGGCGATTTCGCGGAATTGACGCCGCCACGCGTCCCGCACAGCCGTCGGGCGTTAACCCCGGAAATGGAAGGCCTTGTTGAACTTGTACCAGCCCGCGCCGACGATCTTGAGCGAGCCGTTGCCCGGCAGCCGGCCGGGCCAGGAGTTCGGGTCGCGTTGGTACTTGGCCAGCAACGCCTCGGCCTCGTCCTCGCTATCGCAGTCGAACTCGTAGATCGTCATGAAGTCGGCCGGGCTTGTGCCGGCGAAGCCCTTCGCAAGTTCGTAGACCGTGCCGTTGAGGATCGCCGGGCAGTTCGCCGTGTCCTCGACGTGGTTGCCGAGGTACCACTCGTTGAACTCTTTCTCCATGCCTGGGTTCGGCTCAACCATGCCGACCAGAATCAATTTCGCCATCTCATCGCTCCTTTCGCTGCTGTTCGATGCCGCCGCCGCTCAGCTCTGGAACCGGTAGACGACGGGTCGGCCGTCGCGCAGCGCGCCTTCCCCGAGCTTATTCGCCAGGTAGGGCCGTGGCTGGCCTTCCAGCCGCCAGCCCCAGGTGCTGACGATCCGCATGCGGTGGACCAGCCACTTGGCCGGGCTCCCCCGGAAGGTGATTTGGTAGACACCGCCGCCGAAGCCATACGCGCCGCTCGTGATGAAGTAGGCGCTCAGCTCCGCCAGCGGGCCTTCCACGTTGACCGTGATGTTGGCGGAATGATGGCGGCCGATGCCGCCGTGGTGACCCGCGTACAGCGTCCGGATCTGCTCTCGGCCCTCGAAATGCAAGTCTTTGCCGCTCCCGGGCGGGTAGTTGGCGACATCAAGCACGGCCTCCGGCTCGAAAATCGCCATCAGTTCTTCGAGCTTGTCGCCGTCGAGGTAGTGGAGGTACTCGTTGAAGGTGCTGAGGCAGCCTTCCTTCGCTTCCAAACGAGCGAGCCGTGCCATGATCGTCGAAAGGTCGTCGCTCATCGCTTCACCGGTCCCGCGAAGCTGACGTTGCGCATGGGCGGGACATCGTCCCAAGGCGGCGGCCCGTAGATGCGGAGGGGCTCGCCGGTAAAGTCCGGCCGCCAGCGCAGCAGGCTATCGGCACGCTGCCTCGGCCCCAGTTCCACGGGATAGCCAGCCCAGGCGCCGATGTTTTCGCCGCTGCGGCCGTCCTTGAACAGGTCGATCATGAGGTTCGCGATCTGCTCCGGGCGCATCCAGCTATTGACGGCTTCCGCGGGCGGGTCGTTCGGCTTGAAGAGCCCGCGCAGCATCGCCGTGTCGGTCGCGCCCATGGCGATCCCGTTGACGCGGATGTTCTTGTCCGCGAGCGCCAGCGCCCACGGTCCCGTGAATCCGTTCATGGCCCACTTCGAGGCGTTGTAGCAGTCCGTGCTCGGGGAGTTGGTGCCTTCGCTTCGGGCAGGCAGGACGTAGTAGGTGCTGATATTGACGATATCGCCGCCGCCGCGCTTCAGCATCTCGGCGACGCAGAGGCGGCCCATCATTAGCGCGCCCTTGACGTTCGTGTCCATGATTTCGTCGAAGTCGGCGACAGCTTTCTCCCAGGGGTCCGTCACCAGGCTGCGCGTCCATTTGCCGGCGTTGTTGACGAGGATATCGACGCCGCCGAACTGCGCGGCCGCATCGCGGACCAACGCCTCGCAGTCGCCGCGGTTGGCGACGTCGCCCTGGCGGACAAGTACACCGTGGCCCAGCTTCCGCAATGCCACGCCGACATCGTGGACGGCGGGTTTGAGGTCGATGATCGCGAGGTTGGCGCCTTCCTGGGCCAGCCTGGTCGCGAAGGCCTCGCCGAGGCCCTGAGCCGCGCCGGTGACGATCGCCGTCTTGCCATCGAGATACGCCATGCTTCGCTCCTTAGGAGATGATGTGGTCAGCCTTGGCCGGCGGGATCGGCTGGAGCACGA
>CAMAUF010000295.1 GCA_945861295.1 bacterium
CTCCCGCGAAGGCCCGCTTGTCCCCTCCGGCGGGCCTTCGTTCTTTCTTCTTTCGGGGGATCCAGCCGTCGCACGCAGTCAGAGTCCGGAGTGACAACGACGGGAGCGATGTTGGCTACGAACCGCGTTGCCGCGGCGCGGGACATCCCCCCGCTCCGTGTCCGGCGCGGCCGGCGCCGCTGGCGTGCTCCGCTACCCGGCGGCCTGGCCCGCTTACGCTTTGGATGCGGGCTAGGTACCCGCCTTGAACCCGACGATCGAGAGCGTGATCAGAAGCGTCACAAACACGCCGCAGAGCAGCGAAAGATAGCCGATGGGCTTCCACATGGGTCGAATTCCTTGCCTGCCGGCGGCAGAGATTCAGATGGCCCCCGCGGCGCACCTATCGTAGCAGTGGGGAGCGCCCAGTGGACAGCGCGGGCGCCCTGCTTGACTGGGCCCCGCGATTCCTGAATCATCGCCGTCCCACCCCAATCGCGAGAGGAGTTGGTCATGGCGCAATCACTGTACGAACGCCTCGGCGGCGAAGCCGGCCTGAGGGCCATTGCGAGCGAGGCGGTCGATGCCCATCGCGCCAACCCCATCATCGGGCCGCGCTTCAAAGCCACGGACGTGGCCACTGTGAAGGAACGCGCCTTCGAGTTCTTCGCGGCTGGCAGCGGCGGCCCCCAGGCCTACACAGGCCTCTCGATGCCCGACGCCCACAGCGGCATGAACATCGATGAACGGGAGTTCGTCGCCACTTGCGACGACGTCCTCGCCGTGCTCCAGGCCCGCGGCATCGATGCGGCGACGCAGGGCGAGGTCCTCGGCATCTTCTTCGCCCTCAAGCCGCAGGTCCTCCACCAATAGCGGCCGGCGCGCCACAGCGGCCTCCGCTCTATAGTAATGATATGCGGGCCAGCATCCCGGGACGGCGCTCGTGAGGGCGGTCATGCTCGCCGCGGGCGATGGCGGCCGGCTCGGGCATCACACCGCCTCGCTGCCCAAGCCGCTCGTCATCCTGAACGGCCGCCGGTTGATCGACTACACGATCGAAGCCCTCGAAAGCGCCGGTGTCGACGAGCTTGTCGTCGTCACCGGCTACCGCGGCGATCAGCTGCGGGAAGCGCTGAGGGCCCGCGCTCACCGGCTCGCCCTCAGTTTCGTCGAAAACCCGCGCTATGAAGGCGGCGCCTCGCTTTCGCTGCTGGCTGCGCGCGAGGCCACGCACCACGAGCCCTTCCTGCTCGTCATGAGTGACCACGTCTTTTCGGCCCCGCTGATCCGCGCGCTGATCGCGGCCGCTGGCCCCGCTGGGCAACGACGCTGCGTTGTCGCGGCCGATTACGGCGCTCATTCGCCTGGCTACATCGATGAGGCGACCAAGCTCGGCATCGACGCCCAAGGCCTCGTCACCGCCATCGGCAAGTCGCTGCCACACTGGCAGGCGCTCGACGCGGGCGGCTTCGTCCTGACGCCCGAAGTCTGGGACGCCGCCGCCAGCGTGGCCGCAGAGTGTGAGCTAAGCGTCATCTTCAGCGAGCTCGCCCGACGGCGGCAGCTCTTCGCGGCCGACATAACGGGCGCATTTTGGTACGACATTGACACCGAAGGCGACCTCGCGGAGGCCTCGGCCCTCCTCCGCCGACCCGGTCCTCCCTCTCCTATCGCAATGGGAGAGGGCCGCGGTGAGGGAGGCGCGCATGGCTAATTACGACGGCGTCGTTTCGCGCCACCTCAACCGCCGCCTCAGCCGGCCGGCCGCCCGCGCGCTCGCCCGGACGCCGGCGACGCCCAACGCCGTCACCCTGTTCACCCTGGCGCTCAGCCTGGTCACGGGCGCGCTCATCGCCGCCGGTTGGGAGATCGCCGGCGGCCTGCTGATTCAGGCAGTCTCCGTCGTCGATGGCGTCGATGGCGAACTCGCGCGGCTGAAGGCGATGACGACCCGCTTCGGCGCCGTCCTCGATGCCGTCACGGACCGCTACGCCGACGCCGCCATGCTGGCCGGCATGACCGTTTACGCCGTCCGCTTCGAGGATTGGCCGCGGCCCGAAGTCGCCGGCGTCCTCGCCCTCGGCGCCGCCCTCAGTGTCAGCTACAGCCGCGCCCGGATCGAAGCCTCGATGGCCACCGCCCCCTCGGACGGCCTCTTTGGCCTCGCCAGCCGCGACGTTCGCTCGCTGATCGCCGCCGCCGGCACAATCGCCGGCCAGTGTTACTGGACGCTGGTCGTCCTCGCGGCCGCCTCCGCGCTTACGGTGGCATGGCGGCTGGTGGCGCTGCGCCCCCAAGTCCCTCGTCCCTAGTCCCTCGCCGACGGCCCACGAATGAGTGTGGTATCCTGGGAAAGGCGGCCCAGCCGCCAGCGACTTTGGGTTTCCGGGCCGACGATAAGAGCCCCCGGGCTCTGTGGGCGTAACAGTCCGCTAGTCGGCCCTTCCTTTTGACCTCAATAATACGCCTCGGAGCTTAGGCGAAAGACATCGAACTCCGTAGCAAGCTCAACAAACACGCGATCTCGCACCGATTGGAGTTCTTCGGTCGCGTGAAAGTCGTGCGTGCCCTGGTCATGTCCTTCCCAAGCCAACTGGCGGCGTAGAGCGAGCAGCGCGTCTCCTGACCGAAAGTCGTTCATGGTGACTGTGGTCAGGATGAAATAGCGGCTCGCGCCAGCTTGAGCGCTGAAATCGAAGTTCCCGCCTCATCCGCGAAGACATGAATTCGCCCCACGGCTGCATGTTACAGCAGCCGTATCCACGAGGAGGCGGCTCGTGCCGCTGCGCACGACCCACCGCGCCCGCGTCAGCGGACCGGGGACTGGGGACTGGCAACTCGGAACTCGGAACTCGGAACTCGGAACTCGGAACTCGGAACTCGGAGGGCCGTGGGACGCGGGGCCCTCCCCGTGCCATACTCAAACGAATGGTGTTTCGTTAGTGCGTGAGGCCGTGGCCCTGGCCGTCCTCGCCGTCGCTGTTGGCATTGGCGTTTGGTTCGCGACCGGCGGCTCGACCGATGGCGACCGGCATGCGGTTGTCCGCACCGTGACCCCGTCCGGCGGCGCCCGCGACGATACGGTGACCGTCACCGTCGGCCCGATCGACGGCGAAGGCGTCTGGGACGCCGCCTTCTTCCGCCTCGCCGTCGGCAAGGAACCCGGCAGCGCCCGCGCCGCCGAGCTGGTCACCGGTTCGCAGCTGCCCTCGCTCGACCTCACCTTCACCGGAGCGCCGCTGCCGGAACTCGAAGGCGACGATTGGCGGCTGACCGCGGAGATGACCTTCACCGGCCCGCCCGGCGCCTACGAAATCCGCCTCCAATATCGTGGCGGCCCCGTCGAGTTGCGGCTCAACGGCAAGGAACTCACCCACGCATCCAGCCAGAACCGCGTCCGCGTCCTCCGCGCCAACTTCGTCAAAGGGCCGGAGGATGCCCTCCTCACCGTTTCGATCGAAGGCGACGAAGGCGGCGGCCTCGTCCGCTGGCAGCTCCTGCCGCGCTGACCCCACATCACCCGACCACCCCAAGTCCTTCGTCCCCAGTCCCCAGTCC
>CAMAUF010000296.1 GCA_945861295.1 bacterium
AGCCCGTATTGCAACTGGCAGGTCTCGCGGAGCAACGCCAACCAACCCGCTTCCCCGAGCGGCGGGCCCCCGAAGCCCGGGCAATCCAAGTGGCGCAACAAAACGGGCGTGAGCGTGGGCTCGGCGCCTCCTAAGAAGGCTCGCGCGGCGTCATCCATCCCCGCGAGGTCGCCATGCACGGGCCTGCCTGTCTCCCCGTCGACAAAGAGGACGAAGTGTGGATACAGCCGGCAGGCGTTGGGGCGCCCATGGTACTGGCCGCAACGCATGTCAGGCGCGAGCAGCGCGCACTGCCCCGCCTCACGCCGCAACGTGTAGGGCTGCGCTAATGGCAGCGCCAGCGGCACGCCGTCCTCGCTTTCGAGGAAGCGCGACGGCGAGAGCCCGCTTTCCCGCGCAAGCCGGCCGACCTCCCACTCGCCGAGGCTGACGTTATAGATTCGGCAACAGTGGCGCGGGCAGCGCTCGATCAAGCACTCGAACGACGGCGCCCCCGGCAAGACCAGTTCATAGGCCGGGAGCCGGGCCGCCATTCCTTCCCAGGCCTTGCGCATGGTCGCCGTACGATCGGACACGGTCGCATGCTACCGTCGCCGCGGTCAGTTGTCGCGGACGCGGCTTTTGCACTTAACGCGATCGGCCCCTACCCTTGGCAACCCAAAGAGCGGCGGAAAAACCTGTGAGCAACGAATCAAGCATCGAACACCTGCCAACCGAAGAGCGCGCCCGTATGCGGAAGCAGATGAGCGAACAGGCGGTCAAACACGCCGTCAGCAGCCGGTGGGATGACGCCGTCGCGGTGAACCGCGAGATCCTGCGCCTCTTCCCGGATGATGCCGACAGCCTCAACCGGCTGGGCAAGGCACTCTCGGAGGTCGGCCAGATCGCGGAAGCTCGCAAAGCCTACGGCCGGGCGGTCGCGATGGACCCGACGAACACGATCGCGCGGCGCAACCTGGATCGGCTCGCCTCTATGAAGGACTCAGTCGCCGCCAGCCAGGCGCCAAGCCTCATCGACACGCGCCTCTTCGTGGAAGAATCCGGCAAGGCGACCGTCGCCAAACTCCAAGCCGTCGAGCCCGCCCGCGCGAAAATGCTCGATGCTGGCGACCTGCTCGAACTCCAGGCGCAGGGCAATGCCGTCAACGTCCTCAACACCAGGCGCGAGTACGTCGGGCTGGTCGAGCCGAAGATCGGCCTCCGGATGGCCCGCATGATGGCCGCTGGCAACCTGTATGCGGCTGCCCTCGTCTCTCGCTCGGGCGAGATCCGGGTCATGCTCCGTGAGACGTTCCAACACCCCACGATGGCGGGGCGCGTCAGCTTCCCACAAGCTCGCACCACCGATGTCCGCGGTTACACCCGCCGTGGCCTGCTCCGCGGGGAAGACCTCGAGATGGGCGATGACGACGACGGCTACAGCGACGACGATGCCGACGACCGCGGCTGGACCGAGACCGGCGACGACGATGTTGAACGCACACCTGTCGAAGTCGACATCAACACAGACGACGACGACGGCTTCGATTAGCTCACAACGGAGTCACGGCAGGCGCCCGAAGCAGACATTGAAGCTCGCCTCGTTCTGATAGACCGTGTCGAGCCCCTTGCAGATCTCGTCCACGCCTGGCGTCGCCCGCTCAATGATCTCTGGAATGAGTGCGTCGGGGATCCACCAGGTGTGCGAATGGCTCTTCGCCCGCGTCGCTTCGAGGAGGTTGCGGCCCGTCCCCGGCTCGCGCCAGCGCGCGAGCACAACGTCCCAGGCCACAATCCCGGCCTCGAGCATGACTTCCCGGAAGGGGAGGGTATGCCGGCTTTCGTGGACCACAGCCGGCACGAGCGGGCGCCCGGTGACGACGGCCGTCACTTCGCGGAGATAGTGGCCCGCCCGCGTCAGCGCGTTCTGCTTGTGGCTGGTTTCGCAGGCCAGAAGGATGCCGCCGGACCGGACGGCGCGGATCGCCTCTCGGACCGTGCCGCTCGCGTCCGGCACGAGGTGCAGGATGTGCACGAAAAGCGCGCCGTCAAAGGCGCCGTCGCGAAACGGCAGATGCGCGGCCTCGGCGTAGAGCGCCTGGACTTGCGGCGCACGCTCCCGCAGCAAGCCGAGCATCTTGGAGGAAATGTCGATCCCGGTGACGCTGACACCGGCCACCGAGAGCGGCGCCGCCAGACGTCCCGAACCGACGCCAACCTCGAGCAGCTGGGGCCTTTCGCCCAGAAGCAACGCGCGAAGGCCGGCGGCGATCTTCGCCTCGGTCTCCGGCGGGAAGCCCCTGGTCGCGTTGTAGATGCCCGCGACTCTGTCGAATGACTTTAGCGGTGGCGTGGCGGCCATTGGCGAGTCCTTTGGGGACGGTTACGGGCGAGGGTAGAGCACCATCTGCGTGCAACGGAACGAGGCGATGAGCTTGCCGTTCGATTCATCCCGGACTTCGGCGTCCCAGACCTGTGTGGTCCGGCCGCCGTGGAGCATCCAGGCTTTGCAGGCGATCGCCCCTTCGCGGACTGTGCCGAGGTGGTTGCTCTTGAGTTCGACCGTGGTGAAGCCGCTCGCGCCTTCCGGCAGGCTGACGGTGCAGCCATAACCGCAGCAGGTGTCGGCCAAGCCAACGACGGTGGCGGCATGGAGAAAGCCGTTCGGCGCCCAGTGGTGGGGCTTTACGTCGATTCGGGCTTCCACGGCCCCTTTCTCCAGCGAAGTGACGACCAGGCCGATCAGGCCGGGAAAGCGGCCGACGCCAGCTTCGTTGTACGACGCGGGCGTCGCGGGGCGACGGGTGTCTTGGGGTTCGGGCATCGCCTCAGCCTAACGGCCGGGCGTGTCTCGCAACAATCGAGTGAGATTCGCCGCGGGCGAGGCCCGAGAATGTCCGACACCTCAGTCCCCGAGCACGAGAGGAGGGCCATGACTGACCTCTTTGGGTCGGGGAGGCCGGTGACAGGTCAGCCCGCTGGCTCCAGGCCCAACGCTTGGACGGCGAAGAGCAGAAGGCGCGGGTCCAGCGCACGGCCAAGCAATTCATCCAGATAGACGAGGTCGAAGGCCGACTTGACCGGCATTTCGGCCACCGCGGCGATCAGTTCGATGTATCGCTGCGCCGCGTACTCGTCCGGCGGCTGCTGGCGGGACGAATCCTCGTAGGCCGCCGCTACAAGGTCAGCGAACGACGATGCTGTCGAGGTCGTCCCGGGGAGAGCCTGCTGGATGATCGCGCTGGGCAGGATGCCGCCGGATTCGGGCAAGCGCCGTCCGCTGTTGATAAACGCCACGACATCAACGTTGTACTCCCGGGTCAGCGGCGTCCCATCCAGGACCATCTCCGGGGCCACGGGGATCAGGTGGAGGTAAAAGAAAACGTCGATCGCGGTGGCCGCAACCTCCTCGAATAACGGGTCCTCAGCGTCGCAATGGATCGCTTCGTGCACGAGGATCGGCATCAGCTTCTCGATCCGTTCGCCCTCCAAGCTCGGGCTAATCGAGACGATCCGGGCTCCGCTAGCGGAATACGTCACGCGGGCGAAGAGG